>JAAWGY010000011.1 GCA_022795575.1 Angelakisella sp.
ACGCAGGAAGCCTTGATGGCTTTCAAGTTTTTGGGACAAAGGCAGCTGGGAAAGCTGCCGTCCAGATGGGTGTCGACAATTTTGATGGTTGCTATAAAAACAAGTATAGCAGGAAAATGTCCCCAAAATGTTACAACGGGCCATCCTTTCCCCCCGGGAAAAATCTTTCTCGAGCCCTTTGGCCGCGGTATAATATCCACATAGAAGCTATTTTATCAGGGCGGGTTCCCCCATAAAAGGCATTTCGTGACTCTTTTCAGACATTTTGTTACAACAGGATTGCCCGCCTGCTTTTTCCCTGCTAATCTGATAGGAACAAGGTGGTAACTATGATCAAATTTGCAATCTGCGACGACGAACCTGCCATGGTTCGGCAACTTGCCGGTTATCTTGCCCGCTATCTGGAAGAGCATGAAGTCACGGCTTACTCGGTCAGCAGCTTTTCCAACGGCCGCGCCCTGTTGGAGGCGGCTGACGGTTTTGATGTGATTTTCCTGGACATCCAAATGGAAGAACCGGACGGGATGGAGACTGCCAGGCTACTGCGCAGGCAGGGGGACCACAGCCTGTTGATTTTTGTGACGGTTTTAATGGAGCTTGTCTTTGATGCTTTCCAGGTGGAGGCATACGATTATCTCACCAAGCCCCTGGATACTGTCCGCTTTGCCAGAACCATGGACCGGGTGCTCCGGACGCTGGAGCAAAGAGCCACAGCTTCCATTGTGATCCGGCAGGGGAGCGGCTGCGAGGTGGTTCCCCTTTCCGATGTGGTATATTGCGAGGTGCTGGGCCGGAAGGTCTATCTCCACAAGGCGGACGGGACAGTCACCGGCTACTATGACCGGCTGGAACAGCTGGAGCGCCGGGTGGACAGGCGCTTTTTCCGATGTCATCGGAGTTATCTGGTCAATCTGGACTATGTGCGCGGATGCCAGACCGGGCAGGTGCTCCTCTCCCAGGGAGAACGCATCCCCGTTTCCCGGCTGCGGGAGCGGGACCTGACCGGGGCCCTTCTGCTCCATATGAAGAAGCGGGATTCCTGACAAGGAATTCCGGCCAGTGAGGAGGCTTTTCTATGGATCTTTTCAGCGCGTCTCTGGACGGGCTTAACTTGGCTGGGCAGGTCGTGATGCACATTCTTTTTACCGGCCATCTCACCGGGAAAAAGTCGAAAATATGGCATTTCGTTCTTTATTTTTTCCAGCTCTGCGTCATCTGGTTTGTGTCCAACCGGTTTTCCCTCAGCGGGACTCCCTCCGTTATCGCCTGCGTTCTGGCCCTGTACGCCACAAGCCGCTTTGGGATGGGGAACCAGCGGCTTGCCTCCTGGCTCTGCGCCGTGCTGGCTTTCTATATTTCGCAGCTTTCCTTCGGGATTGTTAATTCGGTGGAGGCGGCGTTCTTCCCCCGCTTTATCGGCAGCCCACTGTTATATCTGCTGCTTTTTGCGGCCCAGGTGCTTTTCTTCGCCCTGTGTATCTGCTGCTACCGCGCGGTTTTGGGGCTTCTGGCCCGGACCGAGGACAGCTGGACACCCTACCTCGGGCTACTGTTGTTCCCTGTCCTGTTTTTCTTTGCCGCCGAGCTGTATATCCTCCAGATGGATTACAGCTTTTTCCTTCCCATTATCTCTTTGGAGGAGGTGGGCAAGCACAGCACCCTGCTGCTGTTGCAGGTGAGCGGGCTGGCGGCGCTGTTCTGCACCCTGTACGCCTACCGGCAGCTCTGCCAGGGCTTTGCGGCCCAGGCGGAGCTGCAATCCCTGGTCCAGGCGGCCCAGGCACAGAAGGTCTACATCGCCGAGGCCCAGGCGCGCTACGAGCAGACCAGAACTTTCCGCCACGACATCAAAAACCATCTTTCCGTATTAGATGGCCTGCTCAGAGGCGGAAGGCTGGAGGAGGGCAGGGAGTACCTGAAGAAGCTGGAGACTGCCTCCGAGGCCCTTTCCTTCCCCTATCAGACCGGCAACCCGGTGGTGGATATTCTGCTGGGGGAGAAGCTGGGACTGGCAAAGGAGATCCCGGCAGAGGTTTCCCTGGTCCTGCCAACGCCCTGCGGGATTGACGATTTTGACCTGTGCGTGCTCTTTGCCAATGCCCTGGATAACGCCATCACCGCCTGCCATTCCTGTAGCGGGGAAAAGGCCCTCCACATCGGCGGGAAGCAGCAAGGCGATTTTTATATGCTGACCTTTGAAAACACCTGCCCGGAGGGCCCGCTGCCCCCGGCCGGGACCGGCCTTTCCAACATCAGGACGGTGGCGGAAAAGTACCACGGGGCGGTGCAGACCGAAAAAACCGGCGGAAAATTCTCTTTGAATATCCTTCTGAACATTTCATAGCATCCAGAACACAGTTCGATACAAAAGCCTTGCGGTACAGGGGATGTGCTTGATAAAATGAATGCAATACCACAAGTACAGCAAGGGGGAATGGCTTATGACACCTGTTTCCAGCATAAACGCCAGAGCGATGCAAGCTCTGGCAGAGCCTGAAAAATCACTTAGCGCTCAGAAGGTCCAGGAATCCCAGGAGGAAGCACAGAGCCGTCCTATCAGGGCAGGGAAGGATGAATACATCCCGGAAGAAAAATCGGAACCGTTTGGCCGTTACTGGATGGGCAAAGACGAGGATGGCCAGCCCAAGGTTTTCTTTGACGACCCGGAGAAAGCAGCGGGGGTTCCCGGTGGCTTGGAGGATGCTCCCGATCCGGAGAAAGCCGATCCGGAGAAAAAAGCGGACGGTTCCGAGAAGGCCGACGAAAAAGGCGAACGCTGCATTTGCAGCACCGATCAGGTTGATCGTGAAATCGAAAAACTGAAAGAGAAGAAGGAAGATCTGGAAAAGAAACTGAACACCGAAACCGATGATAAGAAGGTAGATAATCTCCAGCGGCAGCTGGAGCAGGTGGAGCGGGAGCTGATGGAAAAGGATAACGATTCCTACCGCAAGCAGCACGCCACCTTTACCCGGCTGTGAAGGGGCCTTTCTTGCAGCTTAGCCAATAAAAAACAGGAGAACGGTGGTTTTGAGAAATCAATACCGCCGTTCTCTCTGTCCCGTAGGGAAATTTTAAGAAACTCCATAGAAAAAACAATGGAAAACCAAAGAAAATTTTGCTATCATAAAAGATATCAGCAGCATTTGGAGGAAAGATGAAACAGAGGAAATGGTTTCGCGTGCTATCCATTTATTCCATTATTTATACTGCAATCACGCTGCTGAACAGCGTGTTGTATCTTTGTGGCGGCATTTATGAGGACCCCAGCGGCAACTGGCACGAGCTGGACAGGGCCATCATCCTTCTGATTGGCGCCATGGCATTTGTGCTGTGTACCAGTCTGCCCATTAAGCCGCCCCTTTTACGGTATGTGGTCGCATATATTCCATCCCAGCTGCTGGCCTTCGCCTATGTTTGGTTCACCGGACTGCGGGAGCCCTTGGCGAAAACAGCGTATCGGGATATTGGGGTAAACTTTACGGGGCTATTTCTTCTGCTGTGTGCGAGGAATATGATTGTTTGTGCTTTCAGGAAAAAAGGGGACAAATGAGCGGTCATATTTTAGAGCCTGTTCAGCAGCTCAAAGCCAAATCAGGGGAATCACCACAAAGGCGATGATGACATTGGGGATAAGGGCGGTGCAGAGGCCCCACTTGAAGACCTCCTTGGGGGTGTACCTGCCGCCTTCCATGGCGAAGGCCATGATGGGGGTGGCAATGGGGGTGAGCATGGCGATCAGGGAGCCGCCCAGGGCCGCCATGACAAAAGCGTAGGGCTCCACCCCCAGGTTTGCCGCCAGGGCGATGCCGATGGGGGCCATGATGCTGGCCGCCGCGTTGTTGGACATAAACTGGGTGATAAGGCCAGTGACCAGGTAGACGATGCCCACCAGAAGGACGGGGGAGGCGTTGTTTCCCACCAGCGTCATGATGCCGTCGGCGATCACCGCCCCCAGTCCGCTGGCCTCCACCCCCTTGGCCACGGCGGTCATACCGCCGATCATAAAGATGGTGTTCCAGCTGATGCTACGGAACATCTGCTTTTGGTTGAGACACCCGGTGAGGACGCTGGCCACGGCGCCGATGGCGGCGCAGAGGTACATGGGCAGGATATCGGCGTTGATGACCATGCCGATGATGGTCATCACCAAAATAACCGCGGAAACGGTCATCCTGCCGGTAAATTTGGTGGGGATGTTCTTGGCCTTCTCCGCCTCGGCGGCGTCGGGGAGGACCATGGTTTTCGGCAGCAGCTTATCCCCGAAGAAGTAGATGACCAGGGTGCTGGCCAGGGCCATGGGGAAGCCGATCCAGGCGGGCTCGAAGAAACTCCAGCCCCGGAAGCCGGCCTCCTGGAGGATGGCGCTGGTGGCGCCGCACATCCCGCTGCCCGCCACCGTCATCAGGCTGCCAAAGCCGATGCCGGCAAACATGGGGAACATGATCCGGGACATGGAGACCTGGGAGGCGATGCAGATACTGCAAAGGATGGGGTACAGGATCATCATGGAGGCGGAGCCGCTGGCCACCGAGGACATGAACCAGCCGGAAAGGACCGCTGCCAGCCGCAGGTTCTTTTCCCCCTTGCCGGTCATCCCCACCAGCTTGTTGCCCAGCCAGCCGGCGAAGCCTGTTTCCATCATGCCGCCGCCGATGATCATCATGCCGATCATCAGCACGCAGGTTGTGGAGCTGTAGTAGTTAAAGACACTTTTGGCCGGCAGGATGCCGAAGGCGGCCATGGCGATGGTGCCCACCAGGGCGGTGGCGGTGGTGGGGATCTTGGGGCTGAAGAACATGATCACGGTGGCGATCAGGATAATCGTTGCGATAACGGTAGGCGTCATTTTGTTTCCTCCTCAAACCTTTCCGGATGGGTTCAGTTGCCCATCTCCATAAACTGCCGGAAGCTGTCGGTCATGGTGTCGCAGAAGGACTGCCACTCGGCGGGATCGATGAAGGGATTCCTTTCCGGGTGGGCCAACATCTCCTCCCGCTTTTTCAGCGTCTCGTTCTGGTGGGGATGGTTGCCCAGGACGATGTCCACCTTCTCGTTGCGCACCCGCTGGAAGGACTCTAAAAACTGCTCCCGGGCGGAAAGGGGCCGCCCGTTCTTTATCAGAGCCTTTTTGTAAAGGGTGTTAAAGCCCGCCCCGCCAAAGTATCCCACTTGATAGGTAGTCTCCCCCTCCCGGACCTGGAAGAAGAAGCTCATCACCCCCTCGGAGTGGCCGGGGGTGAGGACGCAGCGGACGCTGGTGTTCCCCAGGGTAAAGACCTCCCCGTCCTCCAGCAGGATATCCGGGGTGAAGATGGGGGAATAGCGGTTGGGGCTGGCCTCCATGTACACCTGCTCCGGGTGGTCCCGCATCACCGCGCCCCCCGCCCGGCTGATTGCCAGCCTGGTCCCGAACAGCTCCCGGAACTCGCAGGCGTTGCCGATGTGGTCAAAGTGTTCGTGGGAGTGGATGATGACCTTGACGTCCTTGGGCTGGAAGCCCAGCTCCCAAATGGCCTGGAACATCAGGTGGGCGGTGCCGGGAAAGCCGCTGTCAAAGACCAGCAATCCGTCCCCGGTATCCACCAGATGGGAGCAGACCTTTTGGTCCCCGATGTAGTAGAGGTTGCCGGCGATGCGGAAGGGGGGCTGGTAGTACTTGGCAGGTGTCGCGTAAAAATCCAGGTTTTTGGTCTGCTGGATGGCCTCCAGCTCCTCGTAGCTTTTGCGGTAGCGTTCCAAATTCATCTTTCTGCCTCCTCGGTTGTCCGCCCTGTCTGCTGGCCAAACAGCTGTACGGCTCCACCAAAATCCTTGCTCCTCGAGAATATTTTTGGTGTGTTTTCTTGCATTCAGGATATCACAGGGAAAATCATGAATCAAATACATAGTTTTCATAAAATCATAGTAAAAAGCAATAATGACAGCCATCTTTCCTAAAAAAGATGGCTGTCCTTTGGCAAAATTCAACAAGATATGAGCTTTAGCGGTAGGATTCCCGTAGGAGCTGAAGAAACGCCTGCTGGGCCTCGTTGCGGTAAAAGCCCCTGCGGGTGATGGCCGCCACCTGCTGGCGGGGGATATCCGCCCGCCCCAGGGAGAGGAAGGCCACCCCGTCATCGGGGGCCAAGGGCACCGAGATAAAAACGGCAACCCCCATTCCGGCCCGTACCGCCGCGATGACGAATTGGACCCCGGCGATTTCGGCCACCACCCGGGGCTGCACCCCCGCCGCCTGAAAATACGCCTGGGCCAGGTGGTAGGAGCGGGAGCCCGCCGAGGGGAGGACCACAGGCTCATCCCGCCACTGCTCCGGGCGGATCACCGGAAAGCGAAACCCCTCCTGCCGCTGGGCGCCGGCCAGCAGGGGGCTGTTTTGGGGGACCGCCAGCACCAGCTCCTCCTCCCCGATGTATTCATGGCACAGGGTGGGCTGTTCTTCATCGCAGCTGGAAAGAACGATGTCCAGCTCGTTGTTGAAGATCATCTTCAGCAGCAGCTCGGTATGCCCCATGGAAAGGAGGACCCGGACACCGGGATAAAGCCGGGCAAACCGGGGCAGGATGGAGGAGACCAGATACCCCGCCCGGCCCGCCGTTGTCCCGACGCGGACGCTCCCCCGGCGCATGGACACCAGGTCGTCCAGCTCCTGGTCCAGCTGGGTGTTAAGGTGCAGGATGCTTTTGGCCTTTTCCACATAGATCTCCCCCGCCGGGGTGGGGATGAACCGCTTCCCCGCCCGGTGGAAAAGGGGTGTCCCCACCTCCTGCTCCACCCGCTGGAGGAACTTGGTCAGGGTGGGCTGGCTGAGGTAGAGGGCCTCTGCCGCCTTGGTGATGCTGCTGTACCGGGCGATTTCGGCGATGTACTGGAAATCACGGACGTTGGCCAATTTCTCCGCCCTCCCTCTCTCTGTGGTCCGGGCCGCCCCGGTGGAGCGGTCCCGCTGCCTGTTTATTATACCAGAGGGGCGGCGGAGGCGTCAATTTTCCGGTCCTTGCTGCAAACGGAGTGATAACAGGCAGGGCGGTGGGACAGTCAATGTCTGCCCCGCCGCCCTGCCTGGAGCCTTTCGTTTGCCCTACGATAACAGGTTTGTCATTCCATAGGCTATCCATGGGCTTGCATAGATTGTGATGTAAATTAACGTAATCCAAGGCTGGTAATCAACACAAAACTCCCGAAAGGTTAAAGACCAGGGATGCTTTATTAGAACCCATCCAATGAGATCAAATACAACTGTTATCGTCCCCCAAATAAGGGAGGTGGCGATTACATTTGATAGCGTGATTGCCCCCGATCCGTGAAAATACAGGTAGGCAAATATCGGGAAAATAATTATATTGTACAACGGATGCCAGGGCTTTGTTTTTTCGTATCCTTCTCCCATGCCCGGGCCATCCTTCATGGACTTCATGTGTAATACTGCAATATTAAAAATGGTATGCAGTACGCCGATACCGGTAACAATAAAATATGCCGCCCAATACCATAACATCGAAAGGCCAAGATTCTCCATTAGATTTCTTTCCCATCTTTTCCCCGTAAATCGGGGGCTGTCGGTCTGTCTGTACCGGGGAAATTATACC
This sequence comes from Angelakisella sp., assembly GCA_022795575.1. GTDB lineage: Bacteria > Bacillota > Clostridia > Oscillospirales > Ruminococcaceae > Angelakisella. The sequence goes on from JAAWGY010000011.1 coordinate 7,590, forward strand.
ACATTCACACAGGGAAGGCAATCTGCGCGTTACGCCGTTTTGCCTTTCCGGACCGACAAGGGGCGAGTCGTGTTTTTGGCAGGGCGCGGGGAAAAGCCTCCCCGCTTTAACCCTTGAGGGAAAGACGCACCGTCACGTCTCCGTTCCCCAGGGCCTCCTCCCAGCCGGTAAGGTCGTCAATACGCCCCAGCCGGGTGTAGCTCCAGGAGTTGGAGCCGTAGAAGATGACGATTTGGTTGCCGGTGTACAGCACTATGTCCCCCGCCCGGGTGGTGGTCTGCCGGTCCTCGGCGGGAAGACTGGCCCCCAGGGGGCCCACCTTCTCAAAACCGGAATAGTCGCTCATGGAAAGCTTGACCGGGGCCGCTTTCATCATCTCCACCAAAGCCTCCGTGGCGGCGTTGTCCTCCAGGGTGGCGGTAAAGATCTGCTCCCCCACCTGCACCTGCATTTTCATCGCTGTTTCCTCCCGAAGCTCCTCATCGGGCAGGTCATCCCCCAAAAGCTGGCTGACGCGAATTTCCCCGGTCAGGCTCTCGATCTGCTCCCCGCCGGAAATGGCCTCGCCCAACTGATATAGACTTTCGGAACCGCCACAGGGGCTATAAAACATGGCAACATCTCCCCAGGGGGCATAGTAGGTCAAGGTACCAGCAGGCCCTTGGGCAATGGGCGTATCCTCTGTGGACAGCCTTTCCGGGGGATAGAAGATTTTTTCGTTGCTCCCGTAATTTTCCACCGAAACGGTGAAAGGAAGCTGCCGGTAGAGGTCTTTTGCAGCGGGGCTGCCATTTAGCCGGAAAACAATCCGCTGTGTATCGCTTTCTACCAGAATCCGCAGCGGCTCCTCGACCGGTTCTTCTCCCGCCACGGCGGAGGGATTTTCGGAAACCGGCTTTTGTTCATCCTCTGCCGGAGAAACCGGCGGACTCTCGATGCTTGTACCCTCCTCCGCTGCTGTTTCCGGCTCCGACGGCACACCTTGGGATGCTGGCGGAGCGGTTTTTTCCGGTGCCGCCGTGCTGTCACAGGCTACCAGAATCGTGCCAAACAATACGGCCGCTCCGGTAAGCATAAGGGCAACACCCCGCTTTTTCCATATGCTCATGGCAATTCTCCTTTACACAAAACATTGGAAACAGATACCCGCCCCCAGCAGGCAAAGGATGAATCCAAAAATCCGGTTCATCCGGGCCGGGTCGATGGCGGCGGCTTTTTTCCTTGCCATGCTTGCGGCCAGGGTGAGAACGCCCCACCAAAGGTAGGTCCCGCAGAACACCCCCAGGAGCAGCAGCAGCCCCTCCCCAAAGGCCAGCCCGCCGGAGACGCCCAGCCAGGAAAAGGCGAAAAGGAAGGTGAGGATGGCGGCGGGGTTGGTGATGCCGATGGCGAAGGAGGAGAGGAACAGCCCTGTCCCGCCGGTGCGTCCTGCCGCCCGGCTGGGGGCCTCCTTCTTCCGGCGCAGCAGGCCGATCCCCAGGAACAGGACCAGGCCACCGCCCAGCAGGTGGATGGCGGCCTGATGTTGCAGGAGGAGATCAGACACAATGGTAAGCCCAAAAGCGCCCAAGGAGGCGTAGCAGCAGTCCGCCGCCGAGGAGCCCAGGCCGGTGAGCAGCCCCGCCCCGGGGCCATGGCGGAGGGTCCGCTGCACCGTCAGCGCCCCCACCGCCCCGGCCGGGAGCCCAAACAGCAGGCCGATAAGGATACCTTTCAACAGGAAGGCCATGCCGTCACCTCCCTTCGGTTCAGGCGCAGCGGCACTGCTCCGTTACGATGATCTCCCCGTTTGCCCCCGTAATATCCCGGATGATCTCCCCCACCGCCGGGACGCAGATGCGGCCGGAAAGGGGGTTCTTGATGCTGACGATGGGGGCGGTGAGGGTGGCCTCCACCTCCGAGCGCTCAAAGGCAAGGTCGGTATCCACCATTTCGCAGTCGATGAGCCGTAAAGATTTGCAGTAGCAAAGGGGCTGGGTACCGATGATTTTGCAGCGAATAAAGGTGATGTCCTCGCTGTACCAGGCCAGGTATTCCCCCTTTACCACGCTGTCCCTTACGGTGATGTTCTTCCCGTGCCAAAAGGCGTCCTTGGTATCGAAAACGCAGCCTTCAAAGACGGCGTTTTCGATGTACTGGAAGGAGTACTTGCCCTTCATCTGCACCCCCCGGAAGGTGAGGTCCTGGGAACGCATCATAAAGTATTCGCTTTGGGCGGTGCAGTCCTCCATCCGGATGCCCTGGGCAGACCAGCCAAACTCTGGGGAGACAATGTCGCAGCCCTTTATGCGGATGCCGCCGCACTCCCGCAGGGCCTTGATGCCGTGGAGCTTCGTTCCGGTGAGCTCCACATCCTGGCAGTACCAGAGGGCCGCCCGGCAAAGCTCGGTCATCTGGCTGTCCCGGATCACCAGCCCTTGGTCGTGCCAGAAGGGATACCGCAGGTTGAAGAAGCACCCCTCCACCGTCAGGTCCTTGCCCTCCTTAAAGGCGCTTTCCCCGTCGGCGGGGCCGTCAAAGGAGCAGTCCCGCACCAGCAGGCCGGTTTCGCCGTAGAGGGCTCTTTCCTCATCAAAGGTTTGGTTGGATATGGTTCTCATGATAAAAACTCCTCTCGTCATTTTGCCTTCTGCATCCGGTACACCAGATAGTCCAGGCAGTCGATTTTCTGTTCCTCCCGGTGGACCGCATCCAGCAGGAGGCTTCTCTGCTTTTTCAGCAGCCGGAGACTTTCCGGCTCTTTGCCGTCCTTCATGCAGCGCAGAAAGGCAGTAATGGTCTTTTCGTCACAGCCTGCATCCCGCAGGTTTTGAATGATGCTTTCCTCAGAATCACACATATGGTTCGCCTTCTCCTTAGTTTGCCGGGCTGATGAATACCAGCTTGTTGCCCCAGCCCTCCAGCACCGGGTTGTTCTCCACCGCTTTGACAAACTCCTCGGTGTAGTCAAAGTACCCCACCGGGGTGTATTCTCCGGTGACTTCCGCCTCGTGGAAAAACAGGACGATGCGGTTGGGTTCCGAGTAGTAGACCGTTCCGGCGGCCTCGCTGGTGATGGTCTCGGCGTTATCGGGGATCTCGTACCGGCTGGGGATGTCGTAATACTGCATCACTTCCCAATTTTCGTAGTCGTTGTAGTGGTAGATGGGCAGCTGCCAGCTGGCGGTGCCCACATGGCGGGCGATGGCGGCGGCGGTGGGGTTGTCGTAGAGGTAGAGGGTGAAGGGGGCGTTCCGGTCCCCAAAGGCCACCATAAGGGTCCCGGCTTCTCCGGCAGCTCCCGATGTGTCAGCCCCTTCCCCGGCTTCATCGCCGTTTTCGGGAGCGCGGGCCTCGCTCTCCTCCGGGGCGGAAGAAGAAATCGCGCTGCTTTCCGGGGCGGTGCTTTGTGCCGTTCTGCTTACCGTCAAGCTGCCGGAGCTGCTGTGGGGCGGTGTGCTTTCCCCCCGGCTGCATCCGGGGAGGAGAAAAATGGTCATCGTCAGAAGCATCAAAAGGGAGACAGCGCTAAAAAATCTTCTTCTCATGGTGGTTCGTCCTTTCATTCGGGAATGGGGCCTCTTGGAACCCCATTATAAAGCCGTTTTTGCTTCATAGCAAATACTTATGTTAAATACATAAATATAACTGATAAGCATGGATTTAATTTGCAGCCAACATGGTCATTTTTACCTGCCTGATCTTCCCGGCGGTGAGCCAGCCAAAGGCAAAGAACAGCGCCGTTATCACGCCGCCGGGCAGCAGTACCATCCCCGGCCCGGGATGGGAGGAAAAGCTGCTGATCCCCGCCAGCTCCATGGCGGCGGAAACCAGGGGATCGGTGAGGATCGCCGCCAGGATGGTCCCGGCCACCGCCCCTGCTGCCGCCGTGATGCCAAACCGCAGGGCGAAGCTCAGCCGCAGCCGTCCGGGGGAAAAGCCCATGGCCCGGTAGATGGCCAGGTCCCGCCGCTCTGCCGCCAGCAGCTTCCCCCCGGTAAGGGCGGTGACGATGAGGACAAACACCGCTGCCATCCCGTAGAGGAAGGCCGTCAGGGCGTTCATGGCGGCGATGATGCCCAAAAGCCCCGGCCAGGTGTTTTCGTGGATATGGACATCCCCGCCGTAGGCGGATTCCAACGCTTGGGTAATGGCTCCCTTTTGGGAGGGGTCGGACAAAAAGTAATGCCAGCACCACAGGTTGGGGTGGTCGCTGCCGATTTTCAGGTACCCCTCCCGGGTCATGCCGATGGTTGCTCCCATGTCGTTGGCGCAGGAGTAGATACCGGTGACGGTGAAGTTTTCCCGCCCCCGGTCGCCGCCCACCGTCAGGGTGTCCCCCACAGTAACGCCGAAGTCCGCCGCCACAAACCGGGTGATGACGATTTCCTTTTCCCCGGCGCAGGGCCTGCCCTTTAGCAGGTAGAACCGCTCCGGCTGGTCGATGACATTGGCGGTGTGGTCCACGCCGTTTACGGTAACGCCGGGCATGGCCAGAACATAGGTATCGGTGATTTCGCTGTACTGCCGGATGGTTGTTTCAAAAGCCTCCCGTGATAAAGTCCCGAAGGACTGCACCCCGATGTCGTGGTCGGCGGGGTTGAAGGCGTCCATCATGCCTTTGCCGTCGGGGCCAAGCCAGCTGTCCATCCGCCCGATGAGGGAGGCGAAGAACACCAGCAGCACCGCCACCAGCAGGGCCCCCAGGTACTGCCCCCGCCCGGTGAGCAGCTGCCGCAGGGCAAGGCGGACCTCCAGCCAGCTGCCGGAGATGCCGGGAAGCCCCTGAATCGAGATTGCCTTGCTACCCGATTCCCCCCGGATGGCCCCCAAGGGCGTCACCCGGCGGAGTTTCCCCAGCCGGAAAAGAAGGAAAGCGGCGAGGATGGCCAGTACCAGAAGAAAGACGGGGAGGCAAAGCCCCAGGGGGAGGTCCGCCGGGGTCAGAAAGCCGGTAGTAGTGAGGGTCATTTTTCCGGCAATCCCGCTGACGGCCGGGGACAGGAGAAGCCCCAGCGCCATCCCCGGCAGGATGGCCGCATAATATTGGGCCAGCTGGATGCTACGAAGTCCCCTGCCGGTTAACCCCAGCGTTTTGAGAATCCCCAGGTTCTGGTAGTCCTGGCGGATGCCGCTTTCTATTTGGTGGCCCAGCACCGCCATAGCCGCCAGCAGCAGCGCGGCGGCAAAGGCCAGCAGGAAGCCCCCAAAGGCGTTTTGCAGCACCAACATAAAGCCGCGGATGGCCTCCCGGCTGTGGGCAAGCTCGGTGTACCGGGGCAGGCTGGTGGAGTCGTTGATGGCCGCGCTGAAGTCAGCGGCGGTCAGTCCTTCCTCTGCGGCGAAGATGTGCAGCATGGCCCCGTCCCTCGCCAGGGCGTCGATCCCGGCGTTGGCCAGGATGTCCAGGGCGGTTTGGCGGTCGCTTTCGCTGACGAGAAAGCCCTTCATCCCAATCATCGAGCTGCCCATAAAGGGGTCCTCGTACCACCCGGCGATGGTGAGGGTCAGCTCCCGCCCAGACCGGGCGATGGGGAAGGTGATCTCGTCCCCGATGTTCGCCCCGAACATGGAGACCAGGGAGGGGGAGACATAGACCGTCCCCGGCTGTATCTCCTGGGGCGGCGGGGCATAGCCGGAAAGGTCAGCGGTGAAGAAGCGGTAGCGGTTTTCCTCTGGCCGGTACAAAATCAGCTGTCCTTCGCTGTCCGATTCCTGTTCGTTTATCCGGTAATTGGTATGGATGAGCTTCTGTTCCTCCACCCGTTCCACCAGGTCCAGGGCGGCGATCTCCGCCGGGAGACCGTTCGGGGCGTTTGCCACCCAGGCGGTGACATCCCCGTACCCGGCCCGGTCCAGCTCCGCCGTCAAATAGCTGGCGGAGTTGTGCCACACCGTCAGCACGGTGGCCAGGGAGAGAGAAACCAGGAAAATCAGCAGGAAAACACCCAAAAGCCCGCCCCGGTGCCGCCGGAGGTTGGCCCGCAGCAATATCCAAAAATCCATTGACAGACCTCCTTCTCAAAACGAGGCTTTGGCTCCGGGCCCTCGCTTCCGCCCAATGCCCATACAGGGAGTGGCCACCCGGCCTGCCGGGCTACCACCGCAGAGCGGAAAGCCAGCGGCTGGCTCGTTCTTCCCGTTCCCTGTCCGGCTTTTCGTAAGGGGACAGGGTCAGCTCGTCCAGAATTTTCCCGTCCTCCAGGTAGAGGATACGGTTCCCCCGCACCGCCGCCCCCATATCGTGTGTCACCATCAGGATGGTCTGTCCCTCCCGGTTCAGGCCGGTGAGGAGGTCCAGCACCTCCCGGCTGCTCTGGCGGTTCAGCGCCCCGGTGGGCTCGTCGGCAAAAAGGATGCCGGGGTCGCCGATCATCGCCCTGGCGATGGCCGCCCGCTGGGCCTCCCCGCCGGAAGCATAGGCCGGGAGCCGGTCCTTTGCCTCCGCCACCCCCATTTGGCAAAGGAGATGCTCCACCCTGGCCTGGATGGTTTTGGACGGCTCCTTCCCCGCAAGATACCCCGCCACCGCCACATTTTCCAAGAGGGTAAGGTTGCTGACCAGATGGGTCTGCTGAAAGACAAAGCCAAACTCACGGGCCCGCAGCCCGGCCATCTGATCCTCCGAAAGGCCGGTGACAGGCTGGCCCTTGTAAGAAACGGTCCCGCCGGAAATGCCGTCCATCCCGCTGAGGGCATACAAAAGCGTGGATTTGCCCGCGCCGGACGGCCCCATGATGACGGTGAAATCCCCGCTGCAAATAGCTACATCCAGGTTGCGGAACAGCTCCCCGCCGCCGGGAAAGCTTTTACAGAGACCTCGGCCCTCTAAAATGGTTTCCCTCATCCCTCATATCTCCTTTCCCCCCGGGGCAGCGTGAGGACCAGCCGTTTTTTGCCGGTGGCCGGGTCGGGGCGTATCTCCTCCACAAAGCGGACGGAAAAGGTGAGGTAGGAAAGCCCCTTTTCCAGCAGGATGCCCCTTAGCTGCCGCCGCAGCTCTCTTTCGATCTGCTCCCGCCCGGCGGCGGAGGCGGTCTCCGCCAAAATTTCAAAGCTGTTTTTCCCGGTCTGGCGGAACTGGTAGTCCAGCAGGCCGGGGATACAAAAGCCCTCGATGGCCAAGGGGTGCAAAAATTCCCGGCGGCCCTCTCCGTCCTCAAACCAGAGGACATCCTCATTCCGTCCCAGCAGCCCCACGGCGCGGGAGAAGGGATACCGGCCCGATGGCTCCTCAATGGTGATGCGGTCGGTGAGCTTATACCGGATCAGGGGCTGAACGAAGTTATACAGACAGGTGAGGTAGAGGCCGTCCGGCCCCTGCTCGATGATGTTCAGGTCGTCAAAGAGGAGCAGCCCCTGGGCCGGGTCCCCTTCCACCCCCAGGGCCAGGGACTCGCTGGCCCCATAGAAGTTGATGACCTGGGCGTGGAAGGTGTCCTCCAAAAACCTACGCAGGCTGGCCCCCAGCGGCTCCCCGCAGGAGACCACCCGCAGCACCGACAGGGAGACCTCTCTCCGCTGGGCCAGCTCGGCCAGTATCTTAATGGCGGAGGGGTAGCCGATGATGAAGTTGGGCCGAAACTGCTTTACCTGCGCCACCCACTGGGAAAGAGGAGTCTTGATGTCCAGGTACATCTGGCTGGCCCCCACCCCCTCTACACCGTCCCCCACCGCCATGGCCCCGCCATACCGGCCGTCGGTGGCGGCGATGTAGAGGATGCGGGGTTTTCCCGCCAGCAGGCGAAGGATTTGGGGCATGGACATCCCCCACAGCGCCCCCCGGATGATGCCCGGCAGCATGGTGTTCCAGGCGGCTTCGTCGTAGACGAAGTACCCCGGCTCCCCGGTGCTGCCGGAGGAATGGATCAGGTGGTATTTCCCCAAAAAGGGCCGGCGGTCGGTGGTGTTATGGGCATCAAACCGGCGCAGCTCGGCTTGCTTCAGGTCGGGGACAGTGACCAGGCGGTCGAAGTTTTCCAACAGGGCGGCTTTGTCCAGGGTGGGGAAAGCGGAGAGGGGGGCGGTGTCCAGGGCTTCTTCGGTGATGCCCGCCTGCCGGAAGCGCTCCCGGTAGTAGGGGGAACGGTCCCAGGCGTACCGGAGGAGCCGCCGCAGCCTCTTCTGCTGTATCCGCTGGATCTTTGCAGGGGAAAGGCTTTCATTTCGCTTCAGTCCCCATAGCTTCCAAAGGGTGTGGGGAATGTTCATGCTGTCGTCCTCCTTACAGGGCAAAGAGCCAGCTGTTTTGGTAATTTTCCCGGTGGTAGTACCGGGCGGTTTTGGCGGTGAGGTCAAAGACGATGCTCCACTCGGTGGATTCAAACTCCCCAAAGCTTCCCTTACTGACGCTGGAGAGGGCGTCTCGGACATCCTCCGGGGTGAGGGTTGGATTTTCCGCCAGCAGCTTTGTCAAAATGTCGTACCGAGTGTGGGACTGGCTGGTGCCGATGCCGTGCTTCTCCCCGGAGGTGAGGTAGAAGTTTGTCACCACCGGGGTCTCGGTGACGCTTAGCTCATTCCCGATGTACTCCACCACCACGCTGCGGCCGGTGGCATCCGCCAGGGCCAGGTGGACCATCAGCCCCATGGAGGCGTGGAAGTCGTGCTGCCGGAGCAGCTCCAACGCCTCCTCCACATTGGCGGCCTTGTCCAGCAGCAGCCGGACGGCGGTGGTGGTGGTGATCCCCGGCTTGCCGGTGCTCTGGCTGATGGTGGCGTTGTCCTGGATCATATTCACCGATACCGCCAGCCCCTTCTCGTTCATCCCGTCCAGGGGGGCGTAGAGGGCGGCCAGCGTCCGCACCTGGTCCAGCTTCAGCGCCGCATCCATCATGCCGCCTGCCCCCATGGTGATAAAGTCCATGTTGACGGTGGAAAGGGAGGCGTAGCCCTTCTCCGGGTGGGCCTCCACCACCATAGCTTCACAGGCGTTCCAGTCGAAGTTGCGGCCAAAGAGGACGCCGCCATCGGGGCTGCTTGCCGTGACGGTGCTGCACCCGAAGAAGTTTCCCAGAAAGTCCAGCCCCAGCTCCCCAACAAGGTTTTCCGCCAGGTACTGCACCACCTCCTGGTCGGAGGAGGCCCCGCCTTTTTCCAGGAAGCCATCGAAGCCGTAGTCCCCGTCATACCGGACGGCGGAAAGCCCCGGCTCCAGCTCCAGGATGCTGCCCCCCAGGGGGATGACGTCCGCCGGGGGGGCCTCCGGCGGGGATACCGGGGGCAAAACCTCCGGGCCGCTTGCCGGGGAGGGGGTATCTTGGCTGCCGGAGGCGCTGTTGGCCGGCGGCGAGGGGGGCGATTCCCTCTGTCCATTGGAGGTGCCGCCAGCCGGGGGCAGGGGTTGGGCGGGGGGCTGCCCGCCGCCGCAGCCCGCAAAAACCAGCGAGACGGTTAAGAGCAGGCTAAACAAAGAGAGTCCTTTCTTCATGGGATGTCAACCTCCTTTTGGAAACCGGTTTGCTGGGTTTTATAATATCATGATAAAAGATGGATAACAAATACTTATTCAAAATAGATATATATGTTTGACAGGCATATCGATTTGTGTTACACTGCTAATATTGGAGGTGTCATTTTATGGAATTTCGCGTGCTGCAATACTTTTTGGCGGTAGCCAGGGAGCAGAGCCTTTCCGGGGCGGCGGAATCGCTGCACCTCTCCCAGCCCACCCTTTCCCGGCAGCTGAAGGACCTGGAGGACGAGCTGGGCAAGCAGCTGTTCACCCGAAGCAACAAGGGCATCGCCCTCACCGAGGAGGGGATGATCCTCCGCAAACGGGCGGAGGAGATCGTTCAGCTGATGAAGAAGACCGAGGACGAGATTGCCCTTGCCGACGAGGCCGTCTCCGGGGATGTGTACATCGGGGCGGGGGAATCGGATGTAAACCGGCTTTTGGGCCAGGCAGCCTTCCAGCTGCGGGAAAGCTATCCAGACATTTGCTTCCACCTTTCCAGCGGAAATGCTGTCTTTGTGTTGGAGCAGCTGGACCGGGGGCTCATCGACTTCGGGCTGATCTATGGCCCGGTAGACCACACCAAATACGAATCCATTTCGATGCCCTGCCCCGACACCTTTGGGGTGCTGATGCGCCGGGATTCGGAACTGGCAGACAGGGAATATATCACCCCGGAGGATCTGCTGGACAAGCCGCTCATCGTTTCTGCCCAAGAGCGGCAGAACGGCTGGCCGACCCTCTCCGCCGTTTCCAAGGATGTTTCCAGACTGAACATTACCGCAACCTATACCCTGCTCTATAACGGTTCCCTGCTGGTGGCGGAGGGATTGGGGTACGCGGTCTGCTTTGACAGGCTTATCAACACCCAGGGGACCAACCTTTGCTTCCGTCCCCTTCGGCCCGTCCTTGAGGTAAGGGCCAGCATGATTTGGAAAAAGTATCAGATACTTTCTAAGCCGGCACAGAGGTTTTTGCAGAAGATGCGGGAGCTGTGCGGCGTATAGCAAATGGACTATCCCACCAAAAGCATTAGATAGCAAAAAGAGGCCTCCTGTTGCAGAACAAAGCTACAACAGGAGGTCATCAATAAAGTCTGTTATGTCACCGGTTTACAGAGCGTCGGCAAGGTTTTTTCGACGTCCTGCTTATACCAGAGTATATGGTAAAGCTTCTTTGCAGCCGCTAAGCTTTTGTGCAAAGGTAAGGCCCCCTGCAAAGCAGGGGGCCAAGTAGGGATTGCCCGCGGGGGCAACCCCGCTGGTCCGAGTGACGGGATTCGAACCCACGGCTTCCTCGTCCCGAACGAGGCGCGCTACCAGCTGCGCTACACCCGGATAGCCGGTACTCCCCACCGCGCAATGCGGCGGGATACCCTATCTATTATAGCGTTTGACGGGAAAAAGTCAAGGGGCCTGGAGCCAGAGTGCGGACAAAAGGCGTTGTTAAACGCAAAACACCCCCGGGATTCCTCTTGCCTTTCCCGACCGATTCTGCTATAATTACCCATATCAGCCGGTCACGAAGACTGGCAGAGGGATTTCCTCCCTGCCCCCGAAGGGGCGGGCATCCACCAGTGGCACCGCAAGCACGAGTAAGAGGCTGCACCCATCCCCCAAGCGTCCGGATCTGCCGCCGGATTATGGTAGGGGCAGCTGTCAAGGCCAGGAAGGCAACGCCGAAGAATCGGCGGTGTTTTTCTGGCGTTCTGTTTTTCCGGGCCAGACGGCGCCGGAGGATAGGACGAATGTTTGTAAGGAGGAAGCTCTCACTATGAACCAAAAAACCAAGGACCTTGTTTCCGCTGCCCTCTGCGTCGCCCTGGGGCTGATTTTGCCCCAGGTGTTCCACCTCGTCCCCTTTGTGGGGGCGGTCCCCAATTTAGGCGGGGTGTTCCTGCCGATGCACATCCCGGTGCTGCTCTGCGGCTTTCTCTGCGGCTGGCGGTACGGCGCCGCCTGCGGGGCGGTGGTTCCCCTGCTCTCCTCGGTGATAACCGGTATGCCGGTGCTCTGGCCCCAGGGGGCTTCCATGATCTGCGAGCTGGCGGTCTACGGCCTTGTTACCGGCCTGCTGTACCGGACGCTGGGACGGAACGTGTACCTCTCCCTCCTTGCCGCTATGGGACTGGGGAGGGTGGCCTCCGGCGCCGCAAAGGCGGTCTTCTTTGGCATGGCGGGCAAGCCCTTTGGGATGGCCGCCTTTGTCAGCGGAGCCTTTACCACCGCTATCCCCGGCATTGTTTTACAGCTGATCCTCATCCCCGTACTGGTGGCGGCGCTGGAAAAGGCGGGGGCAATCCCCGTCCGGGCCCGGGCCTCCCGCAGCATGGGGTAATGCCGCGGCATCCCTGAGCCCTTCGCCCATGCCACGGCCCGATCCTGCGCTTTGCCGGGATAAGACAGTGCGACCAAGCTGGTCCGCTGTTTTATCCCGGCTTTTTGCATCGCCGAATCGTAAAAAAACTGTCATTTTATACAAGATGCGATGGCCTTGTATCCGTCGCTCCAAGCAGTATGAGGGGACTTATGCCGCCGGGAGTCACACCCCGTCCTTTGTCAACAATCCTTCCTCCCCAACCTTTTGCCAAAGGAACCATTATATGAGAAGATGTATTTATCCGCAAATCACGCCCCCGCAAGGCGAACGAAGCACCGTCCGGCAGTGTCCGGCGGACCGACAAAATAAAGATGGTTCCATCACAGACGGGAGAGGAAAAAGATGACCTATGGATACGCCCGAGTTTCCACCCGGGAACAGAAGGAGGACCGCCAGCTCATCGCGCTGGAAGAGGCCGGTGTGCGCAGACCCGCCCTTTACATAGATAAGCAATCGGGCAAGGATTTTAAGCGGCCCGAGTACCAGAAGATGCTGCAAAGGCTGAAAAAGGACGACCTCCTCTGCATCAAAAGCATCGACCGGCTGGGGCGCAGCTACGGGGAGATCTTGGAGCAGTGGCGGATGCTGACCTCCGAGAAGGGGGTGGACATTGTGGTGCTGGATATGCCCCTGCTGGACACCCGCCGGGGCAAGGACCTGATGGGCACCTTCCTCAGCGACATTGTGCTACAGGTGCTGTCCTTTGTTGCCGAAAACGAGCGCGCCAGCATCCGCCAGCGCCAGGCGGAGGGCATTGCTGCGGCCAAGGAGCGGGGGGTGCACTTTGGGCGGCCTGTTGTGCCTGTGGCGGACAACTTCTCGGCCATTGTACTGGCATGGGAGAGCGGGCTGCTGTCCTTTGACGACGCCCTGGAGAAAAGCGGGCTATCCTACAGCACCTTCTACCGCCGCCTGCGGGAGTACCGGAGCCTCAATGAGTAAGTAGCGCGGCTTGGTTTTACCTTAAAACGAACACAAAAAGAACACTATCAAAAGGTGGTCTTAGGCCAGTGGGCCCAAAATGCGCCTACCCCTACAGCCAAACATAGCAACAAACCAGCCAGCCCATACCATACCACTCTCCCCGCCGCTTGGAGGTGGCTCCGTAGGCTGTTTGTCCTTGTTCCCTTTGCTTCTATGGCCCCAGCTTTGATTGCTCGATAAATGGTGTTGTAGCTTATAGTAGTAGCTTTTCCCTCCTTGGCAAGTCGGTGGGAGATCTGTTCGGGAGACCATTGCTCTTCCACCAGCAGTCTGGAAACCACTTTCCTCAGCTGCCCCTTAGCCATAAGCAGTGGTCTGCGGCATTTTTCCTGGAGCTTTTTATACCTGGCCTGTGTCTCTGATGGCCGGTATTTCCCTTTTTTGTTGTCCCGTTTTAGCTCCCTGCTGACTGTTGCAATGGAACATCCGATAATTGCCGCTATTCCGCTAAGTGATTTCCCTTTTTGTACTTGTATTGTACATCCGCCTCGCCAGAAAGTAACCAGAGAGCAACCAGGGCTGCGCCCTGGACTCGACGGCCAAAGGCGTCAGTCGCTTGGGGGGCGCTTCCCTAACGCCGCCTGGACCGCCTGGGCCCGGTTCTTCTGCATGGGTGACAGCCTCAATCTCATCGTGTGGTTGCTCAATGCTTGGTTGGGCGGCTGGCCCTGCTGGGGGGTAGCCCCCAGCAGTCTTGCAAGGGGAGCGAAATGGCCCGCTCCCTCCTTCCGGTTGGCCTGACAAGGAGCCTCCGGCGGATCCGATTCCCTGCGGGGGAGGAGTATGGGATGGACTTGCTGGTTTGTGATTATATTTGGTTGTGGCGGTGGGCGCTTTTAAGAAGCTGTACCAATAGCTGAAGTGCGCAGATTGGCGAGCAAATTTTTTGACTGCCGATGCCAAAAAAGCGCAGGAATACTGTGTGTATTTCAA
>JAAWGY010000012.1 GCA_022795575.1 Angelakisella sp.
TTCTGCTTGGGTGACAGCCTCAATCTCAACGTGCGGTTGCTCGATGCTTGGTTGGGCGGCTGGCCCTGCTGGGGGACAGGCTCCAGCGGCCTTGCGGGGTTGCCGGTGCGCCCGCTCCCTCCTTCCGGTTGGCCTGATAAGGTGCCTCCGGCGGATCTAATTCCCTGCGGGGGGATTTTCCCTCCCTTCGGTCGGGTGGGGCCTCCGGCGGATTTTGATTCCCTGCGGGGGGAAGTGGGGGTTTTGTTTGTTGTTCTGTTGCTTCGTTTTGTTGTGGGGGCAGGGTGGTGGTTTTTTGTGGTCTTTCTTGGGCTGTGCGTAACTGAAGATGTATATTCCTTGACCGCCTCCCTGGCGGGGGGAGTGGGGGGATGGGCTTGCTGATTTGTGGCTTTGTTTGGCTGTGGGGTGGGCTTTTTTTGCCCACCATCCTAACGCCTTGCTGTTCTCCATTCCGGTCTCGCTGTAACAACCGCTTACAGCGTCCAAACATCCTGGTTTGTCGAGGAAACCGCGGCGGCGCCGTTCTGGAGGGCCAGCAGGATGTCCTCCTTGTCGCTGATGAGCCCGCCTGCGATGATGGGCAGGCGACAGGTGGCGGTGATTTTTCGGATGATCTTGGGCATGGTGGCGGGGAGGATCTCGATGGCGTCCGCGACCTTCATTTCGGCGTACTTCTGGAAGTTGGCCAGGGCCAGGGAATCCAGCAGGAAAAAACGCTGCACCGCCAAAAGGCCCTGCTCCTTGGCCGCCTTGACAATGGCGGGCTTGATGCTGATGACGCCGTCGGCGCTGGTGTTTTGGTGCAGGAAGGAGACGGCGATGTCCTTGCTGGACAGGCCGTCGATGAGGTCGATATGTACCATGGCCAGCTTGCCGGAGGATTTGATCCGGTCCACAAGCGCGCCGACGCTACAGACGTTGCCGTAAAGAAGGAAGATGATGCGGCAATCGGTGAGGAGGGCTTTTTCGAGGCCGCCGTCGTCCTTGACGGCAGCGATGATGGGGTTTTCGGTGAGGATGGCGGACAGGCTTTCCATGGTGATCGGCTCCTTTTCCCCGCGGCATGGCGGAGGTTCAAGCGCTGTACCAATTGCCGGGGTGCGCAGATCAGTACGGCTTTTTAGGATATTATAGCACCGGACAGGGGCGCTTTCAAGAGCCGGGGGCGGCTCCCGCTTCGCGCTGCCGGGCGTTTTCCCCGGCCTTGCCTGCATCATCCGGCTAAAAATGCCGCTCCTAAATATGGAGGTACCATATGGTCATAATCGCAAAATCCGCAAACATATGAACCACCCAGGAATTGTAAAGGCTCCCGCTTTTGTCATCCACATAGTCAAAGATCAGCCCGCCAATGGCCAAGCCGGCTACCGCTAATACCAGCAGCAGCGGCGGAAAGGAGGCCCCAAGCATGGCGATGTGGTAAACCGCAAACATCACGGAGCTAAACCCATAGGCGGTCTTTTTGGCCGTGTATCTGGATAGCTGGAGGAAGGAAACAAACCGGAATAGAAACTCCTCCAAAAACGAATTGCAGAAGGAAATGTAGAGGGCTACCCAAATAAAGCTGCCGCTGTCCACCCTTTGGTCTGCCGAAAGGGACTGCACCAGCCGGGCATAATCGAAGACGCCTGTCGTCAGGGCGTATGCCGCCATGATAACCCCATAGATCAGCAGGCCCAGCAGCAGCCGCTTTGCAATGCCCCGCCTGTCTAATCCAAAGGCGCCTTCCGGTGGCTTTATGCCGGCTGCTTTTGCAGTGACTAACGGAAGCACAAAGAAGACAAGCACCTTGATTGCCGACTTCACCATGTACGCCGGTTCGATTGCGACCTCAACGTACGCCATCACGGCGCAGCATATGGCAACGAACCCCATCATACCATAGGCCCTTCGCTGGTTCTGCCCCATCCTTTCCTGCCTCCTAACATCATCAGCTGCTCTAATTATATCATGGATGCAGATACCCGTTCAACGTTGTTTTGTAAGGCAGGGGGGCTGGCGGCACTGAGCTTGCGCTTTGGCAGGGCTCTGTTTGGCACGCCGGAGGACTTTGCGCAGGTGCTGAAAAAATTTTCCTCTTAGGGGTTGCAATTCGCAGAAAAATGGGATATAATAAAATACCGTCAGGCCGGGATACCGCCGCCTGATGTTTGGACAAAGCTGGAGAGATGGCTGAGCTGGTCTAAGGCGCACGACTGGAAATCGTGTAACGGCTAATACCCGTTCAAGGGTTCGAATCCCTTTCTCTCCGCCAACGGGGTTGCCCCCGCGGGCAGTCCCTACCCGGCCCCCTGCTTTGCAGGGGGCCTTACCTTTTGTGTAGCGTCTAAAGGCAACGTCACACCCCCACAGCCCAAGAAAACGAGGTAAACGGACAACATGAAGCCTGTCATACTTTTCGACCTGGACGGCACTTTGCTGGATTCCCTCTCGGATATTGCCCAGTGCGGCAACCGCGCCCTGGCCCTCTCGGGCCTGCCTGCCCATACCCAGGAGGAGTACCGGGGCTATATCGGCAACGGCGCACGCAAGCTGGTGGAGCGGATGCTCTCCCCGGCGGACCTCCCGCAGCACCTGGAACAGGTGTACCAAGACTATATGCGGATCTATGGCGAGCTCTGCGCCAAGGGCTGCAAGCCCTTCCCCGGGGTTTTGGAGATGCTCCGGGCCCTGCGGCAGGCCGGAGCGGCCACGGCGGTGATCTCCAACAAGCCCGATGTCCAGACACGGCTGGTCTGGCAGAGCACCTTTGGGGAGGCGCTGGACCTGGCCCAGGGGCAGCTGGAGGGGATCCCCACCAAGCCGGATCCCGCCGGCCCCCGGGAGGTCCTACGCCGCCTGGACGGGGTCTGCGCTGCCTATGTGGGGGATTCCGAGGTGGATATGGCCACCGGCAAGGGCTGCGGCTTTTACACCGTGGGCGTCACCTGGGGGATGAAGCCCCCGGAGCTGCTGCGCCAGACCGGGGCCGACTGCCTCTGCGATACCATGGAGGAGCTGACTCAGCTGCTTTTACGGCGGCTGAAGGCGTAAACCAAAGCCCCTGACGGAATGCCCGTCAGGGGTTTTTCTGTTGGTGGCGGCGGGCTTACCGCCCCGCCCCCATGGCGGCGGCGTACCCTGTGGCAAAGGCGATCTGTAGGTTGAAGCCCCCGGTCCGGGCGTCCACGTCCAGCACCTCGCCGGCCAGGAAGAGGTTCCGCACCACCTTGGAGGCCATGGTTTTGGGGTCTACCTCCGTTACCTTCACCCCGCCGGCCGTCACCACCGCCTCCTCCACCGGCCCCAGCCCCACCGGCGTCAGGGCAAAGCACTTGACCACCCCGCCGATCCGCCCCCGGTCCTCCCGCGTCACCTCCCGGATCTTGCGGTTGGGGGGCACCTCCGCCGCCCTCAGCGCCGGCAGGATAAAGGCCCGGGGCAGCAGCTCCCCCAGGACGTTGCCGATGTCCCGGTTGGGGGAGGCCCCAAAATCCCGCAGCAGCCGGGCGTCCAGCTGCCCGGAATCCAGCCCCGGCTTCATATCGATGGTTAACCGGTAGGCCCCCGGCTCCTTCCGCATCAGGGCGCTGGCGGAAAGGACCAGCGGCCCCGATACCCCCTGGTGGGTAAACAGCATCTCCCCCAGCTCCCGGAAAAGGGGCTTCTTTTTCCCCTCCTCCCAAAGGGTGAGGGTGACGTTGCGCAGGGAAAGCCCCGCCATCTCCCCGCAGCAGCCCTCGGCGCAGTGGACCGGCACCAGACTGCCCCGGGGCGGGATGATGGTGTGCCCCACGGCGGCGGCCAGGGCAAAGCCGCTGCCGTCGCTGCCGGTGCCGGGGTAGCTCATCCCCCCTGCCGCCAGCACCACCTGGCGGCCCCGGTGCTCCCTTCCCTCCCGGTCCCGGATTCCCGCGGCAGCCCCGTCCTCCACCAAAATCTCCGCCGCCTTGGCCTGGATGATCTCCGCCCCCGCCTCCCGGGCAAAGCGGACCAGGGCGTCGGCGATCTCCCGGGCGCTGTCCGATACCGGGAAGACCCTGCCCCCCCGCTCGGTCTTCAGCGGCACCCCCAGCCCCTCAAAGAGGGCCATGGTTTTGGCGGGGGGAAAGGCGGTCATCGCGCTGTAAAGAAACCGGGGATTGCCGCAGACGTTTTTCAGCACCTCCTCCGGCGGGCAGTTGTTGGTGACGTTGCACCGCCCTTTGCCGGTGACAAGGATCTTGCGGGCGGGGCGCTCCCGGCCCTCCGCCACCAGCACCGAAAGCCCCCGTTTTGCTGCAAAGCCGGCGCAGCAGAGCCCGGCGGCGCCGCCGCCGATGATGATGAGATCGTACATTACAGGCCCTCCCTGTCTTGCTTACCGTTTTGTTGGTCCCACTTCTCTTTCGTGTGGATAAACGACTATAAAATCTCCCTTTTGTCAAAACGAATCCATGGGCAATTACCCATTTGTCGTCACTCGGCACCTTTCAAATAATTACACACGATGTCGTGCAATTCGATATATGGATCATCTTTCAGACGATCCCCTGATTTTTCACAAGTCACCGTTAGCCTTCCCATCTTTTGATTCCGGTAGCCGTCAATCATCTCCATAATCCCTATGATAACCTGGGAAGTAATCTCATAATACCTGCCCCTGATTCCTTCATCATCACCCTGCGCCAATGCTGTTTGGACGCAGCTTTCTTGAATATCAGCAAGTGTTTCTAAAAATTCCTTTTGAAAGCCATTCAACCTATCCACCATCATTGACCTGCCAATCCCCATTTGTTACCCCAACCAACACTCTCCGGGGCTTTGGGCAAGGGGCAAAACGGCAGGGCCCGCGCGCTCGGCACAGGCCCTGCCGTTGTTTTTCCGTCCTTGGGGTACTCTGCCCTCCCCTTGCCAAAGGCCGGCCCGGGGCTGCGCCCATGGGCGCGGCGGGCTCTTGGGCCTGGGGGCCCGGACCGGCCCGCCGCAGACCACACCCCGCGGTTTTTTCCCTTACATTTGCGCGGCGGGGACGCTGTCTACCAGTCCCATTCGCCGCATTTGGCGGATTTTATATGCATGATGCCGTTTTCTGCATTAAAATACAAGGTCCGCCCGTAGTCCTTTCCCGTGTCCTCCGCTATAATGGGTATCGCCAACTTCGCCAATGCCTCTTTTACCGCGATTACGTTGCGCTGCCCGATGTTGGAAAGAGACGTGCCCGAAGCACCCCCCGTCGCGAACATCCGGGCCCCGCCTGCGATCTTTGCTGTCAGAAACCTTTTGTTTGCCCCCAGCGCCACTACCTTCTGCACTAAGATGGGTATGGCGGTATCGGCAAACCGATATGGCTGTACCGCCCCGTGGGTGGCGGTGCTCGCCGGCAGCATGATGTGGGAAAGCCCTGCGATCTTCTTTGTTTTGTCGTAAAGGCATATCCCAACACAAGAGCCCAGCGCGTAGGTCATCAGGATATCCGGAGAACGGGCAACATTCAGGTCGGAGATTCCAACCTTGATCGTCCCACTCATAATTCTATCCCCAGACTGCTCATAATTTTGTCAAGCGATTCAACATCGGGGATCAGCAGGATGTGGTTCGGCGCGTCAAGCTCCTTGCCGTGGAATTTGTCCTCGATGAAGATCATCTTGTCGCTGATGTTTGCGTAGTGGATGGCCGGCACGCTTAAAATCGCCCCCAGCATATCCACGCACAAGGACGGGACCGAAATGTTGATGGTAAAGCCTGTCAGGTCCGCGATGGCATTGACATAGGACGCCGCCATAATGTTGGCAACCTCCTGGAGCGCCGAATAGCTCATCTCGTCCACAGTCCCTCCAACGTCCGCCTCCCCAATCAGCGCACCCAGCAGGGTATTGGCAAAGTTCTGGTGGAGCAGGAACATAATCATCCCGTTGACATCCCCGTCCAGACAGAGAAGCAGACCGACGATCATCTGCTCCGGACCACCCAGCTCGTCCATTACCTGCTCGTAGTCCAGTATGCGGACTACCGGCACCGAAATGTCGATGGTATCCGCCAGCAGCATCGCCAGCGACGACGCCGCGTTGCCGGAGCCGATGTTGCCGATCTCCCGCAGGGCGTCGATGTGCATATCACTCAGTTCATCGTAGTTGCGTAACGCCATTGATTCACCTCCTTACCCACCTTTTTTGCGAGGACCTCCCCCCCACCCGTACCGGCAGGCGGAAGCCGTCCCCCCTCTGAAAACCAGCCCGGTCCCCGTCCCCCGCCGGGGACCGCGCCGGTGGCCAAAGCAAGCTTTGCGGCTATACCATTCGCCAAGGCACGGCCTTTTACCGCAGGTTGTTGATGACCTGCTCCAGCTCGTCGGAGGTCTGGACCAGCTTGGCGCTAAACTGGAAGGACTTTTGGGCCATGATGACCCCCACCATCTCGTCCGCCAGGTCCACCGCCGACTGCTCCACCGCGCTCTGGAGCACCTGGTAGTTGCGGCCGGGATAGACCGTCTCCCCTTCCTCAATGAGCACCGCCTCCCCGGAGATCTCGGTGGGGCGGAAGCAGCTGTCGTTGGCGTGCTCCAGGCCAAAGGGATTGGGGAAGTCGTAGATGGCGATGCGGTCCTTCAACCCCTCCAGGTCAAAAAGGCCGTCCTTCTCCTCCCGCTCCAGCTCGATGTCCTTGCCCTTCTCGTCCAGGACATGGGAGCCGTCGTTCGTGACCAAAAAGCCCTTCTTGCCCTCGGTGCTGATGTCGAAGGCGCCGTTGCGGGTGTACTGGATGGAGCCGTCCGACCGCCGCACCGCAAAGAAGCCGTCCCCCATCAGGGCAAAGTCCAGGGTGCAGCCGCTTTGCAGCACCGGGCCCTGCTTGTAGATCATCCGGCTATCCGCAAGGCGCACCCCGTGGCCCGCCAGGGGCTCCTCCTCGCTGTTGACCGCCATGCGGGTATACAGCAGGTCGGCAAACACCGCCTTATCCGGCTTGTAGCCAAAGGTGCCGCTGTTGGATACGTTGTGGGAGATGATGTTCATCTCCTCCTGGTAAGCCATCAGGCCGGACACGCCGTTGTAAAACGAGATGTTCATCTGGGAACCATCCCTCCTTTTTTTCAAAGCTTATCTCAAAGGGCAGCAATCTGGGACGCCGCCTTCTGGTCGATCTTGTCGATGATCTGCAGCGCCGAGCTACAGGCCTGGAAGGCCCGCTGGGCGGAGATCACCATGGTGTACTCCTGGTTAAGGTCGATGTTGTTGCGCTCCAGCCACTTTTGGGCCACCTGGGTGGTGGCGTCCACCGGCAGGTTGGCCGCCATATCCGCCACGGTAAAGAGGCCGTTGGTGGTCTGGTCGATCTCGGTGCCCTCCGGCGGGATGGTGAGCAGCAGCTTGCCGATCTCCTCCCCCAGGGCGTCGTAGATGGTGCCGTCATACTCCACCGTAAAGTCGGAGGTGGTCAGCTCGATGGGCCCCTCCTGCCCCAGCACCTGCCCCACGCCGGGCAGCACCAGGAAGTTGTTCTCGTCCACGTCAAAGGCGCCGTTGCGGGTCAGGTACTGGGTGCCGTCCTCCCCCTGGATGTTGAAGTAGCCCACCCCGTCCAGGGCCATGTCGTAGGGCCGGCCGGTCTCCTCCAGGGAGTTGGGGTCAAACTTTACCAGCACATCGTCCACCCGGCGCATGGGGACGCCCTTGCCGATGCGGCCGGTGTTGGCCCCCTCGATGCGGGTCAGCAGCTCGTGCTCAAAGCTGGTGGTCACTACCCGGGAGGCCCGGAAGCCCGGGGTCCTGGCGTTGGCCATGTTGTTGGTGAGCACGTCCAGCGTCCGCTCCTGGACCAGTATTCCGGCGGCGGCGGTGTAAAATCCTCTCAGCATCTATCCTCATCCTTTCATATATAGCGTCAGCTTGGTCCGCAGCTTTTTGATGAGCTTGCGGTTAATCTGTCCGATCCGTTGCTCGCTGACTCCCATCACCTGGCCGATCTCCTTCATGGTGAGCTCCTCGTAGTAGTAGAGGGAGAGCACCGTTCGCTCCTGGTCGGTGAGCTCGTCAATGGCCTTGGCCAGCTCCTGGCGGAGCTCCTGCTCATCCATCTGGTCCTCCGGCCCAATGCCGTCCTCCTGGAGCTTGAAGTGGTTCATCTGCACCGGGGCGGCCAGCAGGGCCTCGAAGGAGTACATACTCTCCCCAGACATCTCGAAGACGCATTTATCGTACTTGGCGGGGGTCATCCCCAGCCGGGCGGCCATCTCCTCCCGGGTGGGGGTGCGGCCCAGCTCGTTGGTCAGCTGCTCCTCCGCCTTGGTGATGAGGATATCGGTCTGGCGCACCCGCCGGGGGAGCCAATCCTGCTTGCGGACGTAATCGATGATGGCCCCCCGCACCTTGGTAAAGGCATAGGTGGAAAACTTGACCCCCTGGTCCGGGTCGTACCGCTCCAGGCTGTCGATGAGGGCGATGGCCCCGTGGTTCACCATCTCCTCCACCGAGGCGTACTTGTGGTAGGTGCTGCTCATCTTAACCGCCACCGCCTTGGCGATGTAGCTGTAGTGCATCACCAGCTGGTTGCGGAGCTCCAGGGAGCCGGTTTCTTTGTACTGGCGCATCAGCTCCTCCGGGTCCTCTATCTCTGGCTCATGGTTTTTCAGCTCTGCGATCATGAAAGATTCCGGCCTCCTTTCTGTAAAAATTTTAGGTTTTTCTACCGGATGGAGTCGTTTTTTCCGGTGCCTGCATTTTTACGTCGGCAGGGCAGCTCCGCGGCCGCTACGGCAGCACGATGTTCCCCAGGGCCTGTATCTTGACGTCGGTATCGATCTCGTTAAAGGAAAGCACCGCCGCCCCCAAATAGAACTGATCCACCAGCTTTTTGAAGTAAACCCGGACGATGGGGGAGGTGAGGATGATGGGGACGGTGACAAGGTCCTTGATCTTTTCCACCTCCCGGGTGGTAACGGTGATGATGCCCTGGATGGTTTGGGGATCCAGCGCCAGGTAGGAGCCGGTGTCCAGCTTCTTGACCGCCCCCATAATCTGGTTTTCGATGCCGGCGTCCAGGCTGATGACCTTCAGCTGGCCCGCCTCGGCAAAGCGGTGGGTGATGGCCCGGCGGAGGGACTGGCGGACGTACTCGGTGAGCATATCCATGTCCTTTACCGAAGGGCCGTAGTCGGCCAGCGTCTCCAGGATGGTCTCGATATCCCGGATGGGGACACCCTCCCGCAGCAGGTTGCAGAGGATCTTTTGCAGGGTGCCCACCGGGATGATGGCGGGGATGGTGTCGCTGACCAGCGCCTCGTTGGTCTTGCGGAGGTTGGCCAGGATGTTGCCCACCTCCTGGCGGCTGAGCAGCTCGTGGGCGTGGTTCTTGATGACCTCCGAAAGGTGGGTGATAATCACCGAGGTGGGGTCGATGAGGGTGTACCCCGCAAGCTCCGCCTTTACCCGGCGGTCCTCGCTGATCCACTTGGCGGCGATGCCAAAGGCCGGCTCCACCGTCTCGATGCCCTCCAGGGTGTCGTGGTCCGGGTCGGGGGCCAGGGCCAGGTAGTGGTCCACCAGCACCTCCCCCTGCGCCACCTGCTCCCCTTTAATGCTGATGGAGTACTGGTTGGGGCTCAGCTGGCCGCTGTCCTTGAGGCGGACCGAGGGGAAGACCAGGCCCATCTCCTGGACAAACTGCTTGCGGAACATCACCACCCGATCCACAAAGCTGCCGCCGCTCCCCTCGTCCACCAGGGGGATGAGGCTGTAACCGAACTCCATGGAGATCTGGTCCACGTTAAGGAGGTTGTAGACGTTGTCGATGTTTTTGTAGAAGTCGGCCTCGCTTGTTACCTCCTCGGTGATGGCGGGGCCCTCCGCCGCCACCGCCGCCGCGGCCTTTTTGCTCTGGCCCCGGAGCAGGATAAGCCCCAGCGTCAGGAACATGGCGGAAAGGGAGAGGACCTGGGGCACCGGGAAGCCGATGAAGCAGAAGAACACCATGGCGGCCGCGGTGATGATGAGGACGATGGGCTGGCTGGTGAACTGGTGGATGACGTCCTCGTTGAGGTTGTTCTCCGAGGCGGAGCGGGTGACGATCATACCGGTGGCCACCGAGATGAGGAGGGCCGGTATCTGAGACATAAGGCCGTCGCCCACCGTGGCGGTGGAGTAGACCTGCATGATCTCGGTAAAGGTGCCCACGTTGGTCATAAAGCCAACGATGATGCCGCCGATGAGGTTGATGAAGGTGGTGACAAGGGACATGATGGCGTCGCCCTTGACGAACTTGGAGGCACCGTCCATGGAGCCGAAGAAGTCCGCCTCCCGCTGGATATCGCTGCGGCGCTGGCGGGCGGTCTCCTCGTCGATGAGGCCGGAGCTGAGGTCGGCGTCGATGGCCATCTGCTTACCGGGCATGGCGTCCAGGGTGAACCGGGCGGAGACCTCGGCCACACGCTCGGAGCCCTTGGTGATGACGATAAACTGCACCAGGACGATAATCAGGAAGATGACCAGGCCGACCACCACGTCCCCCTGGATGACGAACTCGCCGAAGGTTTTGACCACCTCGCCGGCGTAGCCCTCGTTGCGGAGGATGCTACGGGTAGAGGAGATGTTCAGCGCCAGCCGGAACAGGGTGGTGATGAGCAGCACCGAGGGGTAGATGGAAAACTCCAGCGCCCGCTTGATGTACATGGTGGTAAGCAGGATCACCAGGGAGAGAGCCAGATTGGTGATAAACATGAAGTCCAGCAGCCAGGTGGGGAGGGGGACGATGATCAGAAGGATGACCCCCACCACGAAGACAGATATGACATTGTTAAACAGCTTCATTTAGATCTGGTTCAGTCCCTTCCTTTTCAGGCTGTATACAAAGGCCAGCACCTCAGCTACGGGCTGGTAGAACCTTTCCGGGATCTCCCGGTCCAGGTCCACCGCCTCGTAAAGCCCGCGGGCCAGCGGCTTGTTTTCGGTAATAAACACCCCGTTTGCCTCGGCCACCGCCACAATGCGCAGGGCCAGGCTGTCCGCGCCCTTGGCCACCACAATGGGGGCGTTGTTGCGGGCGGGGTCGTACTTGATGGCGACGGCGAAGTGGGTGGGGTTACGGATGACCACATCGGCGCCGGGCACCTGCTGCATCATCCGCTGCCGGGCCTGGGCCTGCTGCCGCTCCCGGATCTTCCCCTTCACCTGGGGATCGCCTTCGGTCTGCTTATACTCTTCCTTCAGCTCCTGCTTGCTCATCCGCAGGTTGCGCTCGTAGTCCCACCACTGGTAAAACAGGTCGGCGGCGGCAACAAAGGCCATGATGATGGCGGCGGTGCGGACGATGCTTAGGATCATGCTGCCGGTAAAGACCATCCCCTGGAAGATGTCCATATCCATCAGCCGGGGGAAGCTCCAAAACTCATCCCGGAACTGGATCCAGATGATGTACCCCAGGATGGTGATTTTGGCCAGGGATTTCAGCAGCTCCACCACCCCCCGGAGGGAGAACATCTTTTTGATGCCCTCGATGGGGTTGAGGCGGCTGAACTTGGGGGCGGCGCTCTTCATGGTGAAGAGGCCCCGGGTCTGCGCCATGGTGCAGACGATGGTGACAAACGCGCAGATGAGGAGCATGGGCATTGCCGCCACCAGAAAAACCCCGCAGCCATCGATAAAGTAGAGGATGACCTCGGAATAGCCCAGCTCCCGCACCGTGGCCGCTTCGTTAAAGAAGTCCCGGATACACTGCTGGATGGCGTTGATCATGTAGGGGCCCAAAAACTGAAGGCCGTAAAAGGATGCCAGGAGGGAGAAGACGATGACAATCTCCCGGCTTTGGAAGACGTTACCCTTTTTTCGTTCGTCCTGCTTTCGTTTGGGTGTCGCTTTTTCGGTTTTTTCGCCGGCCAAGCGATATCCCCCCTTTGAGCCCTGTGGTCTGTGGTTATCCGGCGGGCCCCGGGGAGGCTCCTCCCAGGACGGCCATGGCCGTCTGGAGGTTTTCCAGCATCAGCCGCATATAGTTATCGGTAAAAGAGGCCACCGGCGCCGCAAAGGCCAACAGCAGCAGCATCCCCAGCAGCATCTTAAACTGGATGTTGATGACAAAGATGTGGATCTGCGGGATCAGCTTCATCAGCACCCCCATGGAGAGCTCCAGCACAAACTCCGCCGCCATAAAGGGAAGGGTGAGGCGGATGGCCATGGAAAAGGCGGAGATGAACAGCTGGATGAAGTACTCCCAAATATCCGGCCCCAGCACCACCGCCCCGGCGGGGAGCACCTGGAAGGAGCCGGCAAAGATGCGGATGAGGAGCAGGTGGCTGTCGGTGGCGAAGATGTACATCACAAACAGGAGGTTGAGGAGGGTGCCGGAAACCGACATCTGGATGTTGGTGCCGGGGTCGAAGACCTTTGCCATGGACATCCCGAAGTGGGTATCCAGAATATCCCCGGCGAAGAAGAGCATATAGTAGTAGATTTGGAAGACGTACCCGCAGGCAAACCCCACAAACAGCTCCTTAAGCATCGCCACCACCAGGGCCAGGGAATCCCGGGCCGGCAGGCCGGTGACGGTGACGGTGGGGGCGATCAGGGCGGTCATCAGAAAGACCAGCCCCGCCCGCACCATGGAGGGGACGTTGCGGCGGGCAAAGAGGGGGTTCATCCCCAAAAGCCCCCCCATCCGGGCAAAGACCAGCAGCCAAGCGGGGCTGTTGGCGGAAAGCATCGATGTCAGCATCCTACAGCCTCGTCATCATGGCAAAAAGGTTCTGGACCAGGTCGTTCATCAGCGTCATCATCCAGCTGCCAAGGCCGATGAGCATCAGGGCGATGACCAGCACCTTGGGGACAAAGGTCAGGGTCTGCTCGTGGATTTGGGTGGCGGCCTGGAAGATGGCCACCACCAGCCCGATGGCGATGCTGGCCACCAGGAGGGGGGCGGACAGCTTGAGGGCCACCAGCAGCGCCTCCTGGAACACCCCCAGCACTTCACCCTGGGTCATGGGACCACCTCCTTAACGGGGGAGCTAATGGAAGCCGGTGACAAGGGTGCTGACCACCAGCCCCCAGCCATCCACCAGCACGAACATCATAATCTTAAAGGGCAGCGAGATCATCGACGGCGGCAGCATCACCATGCCCATGGACATCAGGGTGCTGGAAACCACCATGTCGATGATAAGGAAGGGAATGTAGATGAGAAAGCCCATCATAAAGGCCCGCTTCAGCTCGCTGGTGATAAAGGCCGGCACCACGACCTGCATATCCAGCTCCAGGAGGCCCTCCTGGGTGTCCGGCATGGCGATCTCCTGGCCGGTCTTCTGGTTGCTGAGGGTGAGGAAGAGGTTGAGGTCGTTGGCGTAGACCTGCCGGATCATGAAGCCCTTCAGGGGCGTCTCCGCCCGGTCCAGGGCCTGCTGGGAGGTAAGCTCCCCGGCCCGGTAGGGCTGGTAGGCGGTCTCGTTGATCTCGGTAAAGGTGGGCCACATAATAAAGAGGGTGAGGAAGAGGGCCAGCCCCACCAGCACCTGGTTGGGGGGGGACTGCTGGGTCCCCAGGGCGTTGCGCAGAAAGGACAAAACGATGATGATCCGGGTAAAGCAGGTCATCATCAGCAGCAGGGAGGGCACCAGGGCCAGCAGCAAGGTGATCAGCAGCGCCTCCAGCACCCCGAAGGACGCCCCCGTGCCGTCGCCGGAGCCCAGGTCCACCGTTACCGAGGCGGCGTAGGCCGTCACCGTGCAGCAGACCGCCAGCGCCACGGTAAGGGCCAGCGAGAGGAGCAGCCGGCCCTTCAGCCGCCGCAGCTCCTGTTTTTTGCGGGCGATCTTGTTATCCATCCTGCTCCTTCCCATCCTCCTGCCCCTGCTTTTTGCCGGTCCATCCCTGGAGGGCGGACTGGAGGGCGGTGGAAAACTCCTTCCCCGCCGCGGCCGCCGGCGTCCGGGCCTCCTCCGGGTAGTCCCCGGGGTCCAGCTCCCCGATGGGGCTGATGTGGTGGGGCGTCACCCCGATAAGCCACACACGCTCCCCGGCCCGCACCACCATCAGGGTGCGGTCCGGGCCCACGGCGGTACGCTCCAGCACCCGGATGGTGCCGTTTTCCCCGCCGCCCCGGCGGTAGTAGCCGCCCAGCCAGCGGGTGCAGAGCCAGGCCGCCGCCAGCACCAGGACAAAGAGGCAGAGCCCCCCTAACAGCGAAAGCACCACCGAGCCGCCCTGGCCGGCCAGCTCCACCGGGGTATGTTCCTGGGGCATCTCGCGCTACCCCCGGGTCAGCCCAGCACCTTCTGCACGGTTTGCAGGATGCGGTCCGGCTTAAAGGGCTTGACGATAAAGTCCATGGCGCCCAGCTTGATGGCCTCCACCACCATGGCCTCCTGGCCCATGGCGGAGCACATGACGATCTTGGCCCCGGCGTCCTTGGTCTTGATGGCCTGGAGGGCCTGGATGCCGTCCATGTTGGGCATGGTGATGTCCATGATGACAAGGTCGGGGTGCTCCGCGTCGTAGGTCTCCACCGCCTGCTGGCCGTCGGCGGCCTCGATGAGGTCGTCATACCCGGCCTTGGTCAGACAGTTCTTGATGGTCATCCGCATAAATGCCGCATCGTCCACCAGCATAATCTTTTTACCCATTGTACTTTCTCCTTTAGCTCTCTATTTCGTCTTGGTATACGATATTTTCCACTGCTCCTCTCCCCGCCCCCCTGGGGACGTCTGCGGGGGGCGGCGGGGGGATCAGAGGTGCTCTTCCTTCAGGCTCTCCAACAGCTCCCGGGTGCCCAAAATCTCGGTGATGCGCACCCCGAAGTTGTCGTCGATGACCACCACGTCGCCCCGGGCCAGGAGCTTGCCGTTGACCACGATATCCACCGGGGCGCCGGCCTGCTTATCCAGCTCGATGACGGTGCCCTGGCCAAACTCGATGACCTCCTTGATCTTGCGCTTGGCCGAGCCAATCTCCACCGTCACATCCAGGGAGACGCCCATCAGCAGGTCCATGTTGCCGTTTACGTTGGGGTTGGGGCTGCCCTGGACGGTAAACTGGGGGAATTGGGTGTTCTGGACGTTCATGGCGGGCTGGCGCAGCACCTGGGAGGCGGGCTGCTCCGGCACGCCGTAGGGCTGCTGGGGATAGGGGGGATAGGGTGCCGGGGGATACCCCGGGTAACCGTAGTAGGGGGGGTAGCCCGGGTAAGGGGGCTGCTGGCCGTAGGGGTCCGCTCCCGGCGCGGGGGGATACGGGGGCTGGGCCATCTCCGGCGGGTAGCCGGGGGGCGGCGCCTGGGGCACGGGGGCGGGCTGGGCCGGGGCCGCCGGGGGGTGGGGCTGGGGGGCCGGGGGCTGGGCCGGGTAGGCGCTGGACTGGGGGATCTGCTGGGGCGCCGGGGCCGGCGCCGCCGGGGCGGGGGCCGGGGCCGCCATGTTGCTCATGTCGGTATCCCCCATCACCTTCTGGATCATCTCCTTGGCCAGGCCGCACTCCATGATGCTGGCAAAGTTGGTGTCCATTACGTCGGCGATGCTCAGCTGGAAGGAGACGGCGACTACCTCGTCCCCCTCCTGCACCCCTACCGCCTCCCGGTAGGTGGTGTTGGAATCCACCACGCTGGCCTCGGGGGTGGAGATGTTTACCACCATCCCCAAAAAGTCGGATAGGGCGGTGGCCGAGGCCCCCATCATCTGGTTCATCACCTCGCAGGCGGCGCTCATGCTCAGCTCGTCAAACACAAAGTCGTCGCTGGGGGGCTCGTCGTTGCCCATCAGCAGGTTCAGGATCACCTGCATATCCCGCTGGCGGAAGATGATGACGTTGGAGCCGGAGATCCCCTCCACATAGTTGATCTTGACCAGAACGGCGGGCTCCAGCGCGGCATAGTCCATACTGCTGAACCGCCGCAGCTCCACAGTGGGGGTGGAGATGTTCACCGCCTTGTCCAGCAGGGTGGAGACTGCCGTAGCAGCCGAACCCATGCTGATGTTGAGGATCTCACCAATGGTATCGATCTCCAGATGGGAGAGAACCTCCTGTCCTTCTAACTGCTGGCTTCTTTCGTCTGCCATTCAACAACCTCTTCTCCGTTACTAACAATATTTGTCAGCCGGACCGCCTTCTTCTGTTTGGTCTGGCCGAGCTTTGCGGTAAACCATGGGATTTTGTCCACCATCACCAGCACGCCGCTGTCCACCCGCTTGGCAAGGGGGATGACGTCGTCGGGCTGGAGGTGCAGCACATCCCGCAGGTCCAGCTGGAGCCTGTCGAAGATGACCTCGATTTCCATGTTGGAATCGCAGACATTCTCCAGGATAATCCGGCGCTTCATCTCCTCCTGGGTGGGGTCCTGCTTCTTGCTGCTGCGGGCGTAGCGCATACTAAAGGTGTGCATCACCTGCTCCAAAAACTCCGCCGGGATGCAGATGTTCAGGTTCCCCTCCACGTTGTTGCCCAGCTTGATGCCCAGCACCACGATAACCACAATGTCCTCCGGGGCAAACACCTGTAGCAGCCGGGCGTTGGTCTCGATGCCGCCAACGGTGGCAGAGATGGGGAGGTTGCTCTGCCAGGTATCCTCGATGCGCTTGGTGATCTTCTCCAGGATATTGGTAAGCAGGGTAATCTCGATATCGGTATAGTTGCGGTCCAGATTAAAGCCGGTGCCCGGCCCCCCCAGCACCCGGTCGATGAGGTAAAAACCGATGTTGGTGGAAAGATCCAGCAAAAAGGTGGTGTTATCGTAGTTTTTGCTGGCGGGCTTCATATCCACCAGGCCCACCAGGGTGGTATCCGGCAAGGCGTTGTTGTACTCGTAGTACCGTTGCTCCTCAATCTGCAGCACCTGTATCTCGCAGACGGTGCGCAGCAGGCCGGAGAAGAAGGAGGCCATCATCCGGGCCAGGGTTTCGTGGAGGCTGTCCAGCGCCTTGAACTGCTCCTTGGTAAACTTTTTGGGGGACTTAAAGTCGTATTCCCTTACCTTTACCTTTTCCTCCTGGACCGGAGCTTCCCCGGAGCTCATTTTACTGAGCAGCGCGTCGATTTGGCTTTGCGATAGCTGTTCCGGCATACTCTCATGCCACTCCTTTCCAGGGGATTACTGGGCCCCTTCTGACGGGGCCGGCCCGGAGCTTGCGGGGGAGGCGTTCTCCGCCGGGGCGGGCTCCGCAGGGGGCTGGGATTCCGCCGGGGCGGGCTCCGCGGGGGGCTGGGATTCCGCCGGGGCGGGCTCCGCGGGGGGCTGGGATTCCTCCGGGGCGGGCTCCGCGGGGGGCTGGTCCTCCGTTTGGGTGGGCAGCTCCGAGGTGCCGGGGGTGGTGCTGGGCTCCATCAGGTCCAGGCCGCCGCCGCTCTTTGGGAACTGCGCCGGGTCAAAGAGGTCGGCCAGCTGCTGGTCCACGCTGCCGTCGTCCTTTACAATGGTCATATCCACCCGGCGGTTCTGCTCCCGGCCCTCCTGGGTGGAGTTATCCGCCACCGGGTAGTTTTTGCCGTAGCCCATAGGCCGCAGCTTGGTGGGTTCGATGTCCATGGCCATATCCAGGAAGTCCGCCACCTGGCCGGCCCGGGCGCTGGAGAGCATCCAGTCGGATACGGCGTAGTTGTCGTTGCCCACATCGGCGGTGTGTCCGTTGATGCTGATGATGTGGATCTGCTCCTGGACCGCCTGGAGGCATTCCCCCAAAAAGCCCAGGATCTCCCGGCCCTCGGCCCTAAGGTCGGATTTATCCGGCTGGAAGAAGATGTTGTTCTTAAAGCGGATATACACCACGTTGTCCCCGCTCTTGGAGACCTCGATGGCGTTTTGCAGCCCCTGCTCCTCCACGTACTTTTGCAGCACCTCAAAGAGGTCGGTAAAGTCCTTGATCTCGCTGGGGTCGCCGGGGGTCATGGTGTCCCCCTCCCCCTTGTTCTCCAGGGGGGCGTCGCCTTCCTTGTCGTTCTTATTTTCCACGATTTGGGTGGTGGCGGCATCCGGGTCGTTGTTCATGGCCTCTATAAACTTCTCCCACTTTTCCGCGTTTACCGAGGACATACTGAACAGCAGCACAAAGAAGGTCATCAGCAGGGTGACGAGGTCGGAATATGTATTCATCCACTCGTTGCCGCCGCCGCCATCATCATGGGACTTTCTTGCCATGGTTCCCCGCCTCCTTTCCTGAGTAGGTGGTTGTCATACTCATTACTTGCCCTTGGCCTCGCCGCCCTTGCCGCCGCTCATCTTTTTGGCCATCACGCCGGGGATGAGGTTGGTGAGCTTTTCTTCGATGAACCGGGGGTTATCACCGGCCTGGATGGCCTGAACCCCTTCGGAGATGATCATCTTGCAGAGGTACTCCTCCTCGTGGCGGACCTTAAGCTTGTTGGAGATGGGGATAAAGATCATGTTGGCCAGGCAGGAGCCGTAGAAGGTTGTTACCAGGGCCAGGGCCATGGCGGGGGCGATGGCGTCCGGGTCGGAGAGCTGCTTTAGGAGGTTTACCAGGCCCATCAGGGTACCGATCATACCAAAGGCCGGGGCAAAGGCGCCCGCCTTGTCGTAGAAGGCCCGGTCCTGGGCGTGGCGCTCGTCCAGGTAGTCCAGCTCGGTTTCCAGCAGCTGCTTTACCTTGTCCGGCTCCACGGCGTCCACCACCAGCATCATGCTGCTTTTCAGGAATTCGTCCTTGGTTTCGGCCAGCTTGCCTTCCAGGGAGAGCAGGCCGTTGATCCGGGCCTCGGTGGCCAGGTCCACGATCTGCTGGATGTAATCCTGGGGGCGGTATTTGCCGGGCATGAACATAATCTTCATATGCCGGGGGATCTTGGCGAAGCAGCTGAGGGGGAACGCCACCATCAGCCCGCTGATACAGCCGCCCAACACCACCGCGATACTGGGTACATCGATGAAATTCTTGATGTTTTGCGGTATTACGCCCTTGTCCTTATCGTACATAATACCGAAAACCAAAACAGCGATGCCAACAACCCAGCCTAAAAGTGTATTTATATCCATAGCTGTCTTTAACCTGCCTTTTCTTGGTTATAGCAAATCAGTCTGATTGATCCGCTGGCGGTACTGGATGGTCTTGTTGATGACCTCCTGCATACTTTCCCGCACGATGTACATCTTACCGTTGGTGAGGAGCATGGTGGTGTCCGGGTTTTCCGAGATGGTCTCGATCAGGTCGCAGTTGAGGGTGAATTCCTCGCCGCGGAGCGTTTTTAGGATGATCATACAGTGGTCCCCTTTCGGTAGTCATTTTGTCCTTTGGCGTTGCGCCAGGGTAGTTATCCTGTGCTCCCCCATACATTTGGGGGGAATACGGGCATCCGGGCGGGATGTCCGCATTCCCCCGGGGGCGAGGGAGCGCTAACCCCTCGTCCCCGGGCGTGTATGAGAAAAGGTGGCTGCTGTTTAGCGCTTGAGGTTGATGAGCTCCTCCAGCATGGTATCCGACACGGTGATCATCCGGGAGCTGGCCTGGAAGCCGCGCTGGGTGACGATCATATCCGAGAACTCCTGGGCCAGGTCCACGTTGGACATCTCCAGGGCGCTGTTCTTGATGGCGCCGGTGCCGTTTTCGCCGGCGATGGTGATTTTGGCAGGGCCGGAGCTGGCGCTTGCGGAGAAGTAGGTGTTACCGGTCTGCATCAGGCCCTTGGCGTTGCCGAAGGTGGCCAGGTCGATACGGCCCAGAATCTGGAGGCCGGCGTCGGAGGTGCCGGTGATGGTGCCGTCGGCGCCCACCGAGATCCCGGTAAGGTTGGAGGTATCCTGGGTGTGGTACTCGGTGCCCCCCTCCAGGGTGAAGGTGGACTGGCCCCAGCCCAAATTGTGGGTACGTTCGCTGGCGGAAGCTTCACCAATGGCTGCGGAAACACCAAGATTTTGTGTAATATCTGTTGTATTGGGGTACGAAATCGTAATTGTGTCGTTTTCGTCGGCGCTGGTATCCGTGTTTTTCAAAAGAAGCGTATTCCCGCCCTTGGACGCATCGGCACGAGCTTTGGAAATATACCCCTGATAGGTTTGACCACCGGCAGTCGTTACTTCCACCAGGAAGCCATCCGTTTCGGTTGCATCATTGGGATTTGCTACCTGTGTTACCTGTACAGTTGTATCCCCTGTACCAGTAAATTTCAAGCCGGTTTCAACAACCTTGAAGCCTCCAAGGAATTTCCCCTTTTGATCAACATCGGTATTAGTTCCTTTTGTTGTATCAATTCCGCCGCCTGCCCATTCTGCGCTGGCGCTGTCAATAATTTCTTTTCCGGTCAGAACGATATCGATTTCATTGCCTGCGTCATCAAGGCCCTTGAAGGGGTCCGGCTCCACATCAAAGCTGTAAACGCCACCGGGATGGGTCCCGCCATACGCCTCGGTAATTGCGTCGTTGATGAGGGTATTCAACTCGGTCAGGCTCTCGAATTCTTCGTTTACATTCAGCTTGATGTTGATAACGCTGGTGGTGCTGTCCATTACAGCCTTAACCTTCTGCCCATCGGGCATATCGGTAGCGCCGGTAAATGCAAAGCTTACATTGGCATCCTTGGTCTGGTTGGTGGATTCAATGGTAAGGGTACGACCACCGATTTCCTTTACCAACTTGGCGGTGCTTGCCTGAACAGGATTCACCGCAATCATAATCTTGTTGCTGCCGGGCTGGGAGCTGTTCAGCTTGCCGTCGGTGGCGCTGGTGCCCAGGACAAAGTTACCGTTGGAATCAATCACCGCGCCGGTGGCCTGGTCAATGTCAAGCATACCCGCCTTGGTGTAGTAGATGTTTCCGTCGGGATCCATCACCTGGAAGAAGCCCTCGCCGGTGATGGCGCAGTCCAGGGCAAAGCCGGTGCTGGTCAT
>JAAWGY010000013.1 GCA_022795575.1 Angelakisella sp.
CGTCCTGGGGAGTTTCGCTCCTGCGGGAGCGACCAGGGCCTGCGCGGCCCTGGACCTGCGGCCCGGTAGCCCGGGCGGGCACAACCTGTGGGACAGGCTTGCCTCCCCTCCACTACCGTGACAAAACCTCCCCCATATGCTACAATAGAACCATCCTACCAAAGGAGGCTGTGGCATGAACAAACACCTTGCGGCGGGCATCCTGGCCCTCCTAATCCTCCTATCTGCCGGCTGCGGCGATTCCGCCGCCTACCGCCAGGCCCTCCCCCAGCCCACCTACCCCATCCCCGGCCCCGGCAGCGCCTCCCCCCAAGCCCCGGCGGCCCCCGCCGAAAAGCCACCCCTCTCCGGCCACCTCACCATCAAAAGCTACTGGGACCCCCTCCTGGACCTCTGCGTCCAGGATTTCACCAGCCTCCACCCCGGCGTCACCATCGACCTCATCCAGTCCAACAAGGACGGACTCCTCCCCTTTGACGACTACCACACCCAAACCGCCGTGGAGCTTATGAGCGGCGGCGGCGCGGACATCGTGGACGTGGCCAGCTTCGCCGTCTTCAAGTACGCCAAAAGCGGCGTCTTCTGCGACCTCTATCCCCTGATGGACGCCGACCCGGACTTTTGCCGGGAGGATTACTATACCAATATCTTCCGGGCCAAGGAGTACCAGGGCAGCCTCTATTCCATGCCCTGCGGCTTCAGCTACAACCTCCTCTATCTCAGCCGCCCCCTGCTAAAGGAGGCCGCCCTCCCCCTCCCCGCCTCCCTGAATTATCGGGAAATGCTGGCCCTCCAGCAGCAGGTTGCCAGCGCCACCGGTACCACCCCCGGCCTGCTGCCGGGCCTGGACCCCTACAGCTTCTTCTGGTACGAGTGTCCGGAATACTACGATACCGATTCCCGCACCGCCCGCTTTTCCCATCCGGCCTTTGCCGATTACCTCCGCCTCACTAAAACGCTGATCCCCCCGGACGGGGATACCGGCTTCACCCGCCTGGGGTACGACGACTCCTTCCTCCGGCAGGATTACCTCTTCTGCCGCTTCGATGTCTCCGGCGGGGATGACCTCTGCAACTTTCTCTTCGACTTCCCCAACATCGCCGGTCCGGTGCCCATGGTCAGCAGCTCCGGCCGGGCGCCCTTCCGGACTATGCGGGAGTACGCCATCACCAGCAGCAGCCCCAACCGGGCCCTGGCCTGGGAGTTTCTCAAATTCTGCGTCGGGGAGCGGCAGCCGCCGGAGAGCATCGATTCCCCCGATGCCAAGCGGTACCTCCTCTCCTACAACGCCTTTGTCCCCATCAACAAGGCCAACTTTTTCAGCAGCTTCCGCTTCGCCTTCCAGTACCACCTCCCCTACTTTGAGAAGGACCCCGCGGTCCGGTGGCGGGAGGGGGACCGGGAGGAGATGATCCGGGAGGCCCTGGAGCTGCTCCACCGCTACAACCAGCAGCGGGACACCCCGGAGGCGGAGGGGGAGATCTACGGGCTGCTCTGTGAGGACCTGAACAGCTGCTATTATCTGGACCTGCTGACGCCGGAGGAAACGGCGGAGCGGCTCCAGAACCGGATGACTATCTTTTTAAGGGAGTGACGCGGATGAAGCCGGCTCGCCTGGTCTGGAGCCTTTGCCTGCTCTTCTTCGCCCTGATGGCGCTTGCCACTATTTTGGCGGTGGACCGCAGCTATCGGGAGCTTCCCCGGGTGGCCTTGGCCGCGGCCCGGGAGGTGCCCGGCGGGACTTGGATGGTGCCCCCCTCCGCCCTCTGCCGGGATGGGGAGGGCAGCTGCTATGTTCTGCTGGTCCAAGAGGAGGAGGGCCCCTGGGGCCGGGAGTACTACTGCCGCCGGGTGCCGGTGGCGCTGCTAAGGGACACCCCGGAGGGGGAGCAGGTGCTGGTGGCGGCAGGCCAGCGGCTTACCGCCCTGCCCATGGCGGCGGGCTGGGAGCGGCCCCTTTCCGGCGGGGAGCGGGTGCGGTTCTACCCGGACAGGGGGGCGGCGCCATGAAGCGGAGTCCGGCCCTTGCCCTGCTGCTCTCCCCCTGTCTTTTGGGGGTGGGGCTTCTCTTCGGCGTTCCCTTCTGCATCGCCCTTTGGCGGTCGCTGGCGGCGGGGCCGGGGAGCTACCTCCAGGCCCTGACAAACCCCATGTTCCGCCTGGGGACAAGGAACCTGCTGCGTTTTCTCCTGCTGGCCATCCCCGGGACCATGGCCCTCGCCCTATGGCTGGCCCTTCTGCTCCGGCGGCTGGGGCGGGGCTTCTGGCCGCTGCTGGCGGCAATGCTCCTTCCCGCCCTCCTCCCCTCCGGCTCCACCGCCTTCTTCTGGAACTGCATCCTTGGCGTCAACGGCGTCATCAACCGGCTGCTCTACCAGTGGGGGCAGGAGATCGTCCTGTGGGATTCCGGCCGGTGGAGCATCCTGCTCCCGGCGGTCCTTTACCTCTGGAAGTTTTGCGGGCTGCTAACCCTGGTTTTTTGGGTGGGGCTGGGGAGCATCCCCCGGGAGTACCACGAGCTGGCCCGGCTGGAGGGGGCGGGGCCATGGACACTCCTTTGGCGGATCACCCTTACCTACCTGACCCCCAGCCTGATGCTGGCGCTGCTGCTGGGCCTGATGTCCGCCTTCCGCATCTCCCGGGAGCTGCTGATGCTCTTTGGGCGGTATCCCGATGACGGCCTCTACCTCCTCCAGCACTTTTTGGCCGGCCAGCTGGAGCAGATGAACCTGCCGGTGCTTGGCGCCGCGGCGGTGCTGGTGGCGGGCGCCCTGCTGGCGGCGGCGGTGCCCCTGTGGCGGGCAGGGCAACGGACCTACGACAGCTTTACCCAGCGGGGGGAGTGGAACCTCCCCGCCCCTGGGCAAGGGAGGGGACAGAAGCGGGCTTTGGTCATCGCTACTGTGGCGGCTGTCCTTTTTCTGCTGCCGGTCCTCTTTACGGCGGCAAACTCCCTCCTGCCGGCGGGGGAGGCCGCGGCCCGGTACAGCCCGGTGGTCATGCCGGAGAACGCCGGGGGGCTGGCCCGGGGCGGGCTCCACTTTGTGGAGCCGGTGCTGCTGCCCGGCCGCCTTTCCCTGACTCAGTACCGGGATTTTCTCAGCTCCCCCGCCTATCTGCGGATGTTCTGGAACTCGGTGGCGCTGACGGTGCCGGCGGTGCTGCTCCACCTCCTGGTATCCGCCGCCGGCGCCTACGGCTTCTTCCGCCTCCGGGGGCGTCGGATGGAGCTGGTGTTTGGGGCCTGTCTGCTGCTGATGGCCATCCCCGCCCAGGTGATGGTGACGCCACAGTACCTCTTTTTCCGGGAGCTGGGGCTGGAAAAGAGCTGGTGGGCGGTGGTGCTGCCGGCGGTTTTCCATCCGGCCGGGGTCTGTCTGCTGCGGCTACAGCTGGCAGGCTTTCCCCCCGAGTGCATCGACGCGGCCCGGGAGAACGGGGCGGGGGAGCTTCAGGTCTTCACAAGGATCGTGCTGCCGGGCCTCCGGGAGGGGCTGATGCTGCTGGCGGTGTACACCTTTGCCGAATGCTGGAACGGGGTGGAGCAGGCGGTGGTATTCCTGCACGGGTACCGGCTGCCCTTATCGGTGCCGCTGGCCCGGCTGCTGCGAGAGGATATCGGCATCCTTTCGGCGGCATCGGTGGTGTACCTTGCGCCGGTGCTGCTGATCTTTTTGGGCTGCCTGCTGGAGCTGCGGCAATCCGCCGGGGAATAGCAACAGACCGCCCCCATAACGACCTGCCCGCCGGGGCCACCCGACCGCATTGCGGTCGGGTGGCCCCGGCGGGCATAACCTATGGGACAGCCAGGCCACCTTCCGGCTACAGCTCCCCTGTATACACCCCTGCCGCCTTGGCCAGGGCGATGGTCCGCTTGGCTCCGTCGTAAAAGGCCACGTCCACCATCTTGCCGTCCACCGTAAACACCCCGATCCCCCGGGCCCGCTTGTCCTCGATCTCCCGGACCACCTTTTCCGCAAAGATAATCTCCTTTTCGGTGGGGGTGTACACCTCGTGGACCACCGCGATCTGCCGGGGGTTGATAAGGGACTTGCCGTCAAACCCCATGGCCCGGTCCAGCTCCACCTCCCGGCGGAAGCCCTCGGTGTCCTCCAGGTTGGTGTAAACCGTGTCAAAGCACTGGATCCCCGCGGCCCGGGCGGCGATGACCATCAGCTGCCGGGCCCCGGCCAGCTCCACCCCGGTGCCGGTGATGGTGGTTTGCAGGTCCTTGGTGTAGTCCCCGCCGCTAAGGGCCACCCCGAAGAGCCGGGGGGAGGCCCCGCAGATCTCCCGGAGCTCCTGTACCCCCCGGGCCGATTCGATGGCCGCCATCAGCAGGGTACAGCCCTTTGGCCGGCCAAACTCCTCCTCGGCCCGGGCCACCGCCGCCTCCACCTGGCGGACATCCTCCGCCCCCTCGGTTTTGGCGATGCGGATGGCGTCGCAGCCCCCGGCCACACAGGCCCGGATGTCCTCCCGCCAGTGGGGGGTGTCCAAGCCGTTGATCCGCACCACCCGCTCCACCCCCCGGTAGTTGATCTCCCGCAGGGCGTGGTAGAGGGAGAGGCGGGCGGCGTCCTTCTGGTTTTCCGCCACCGCGTCCTCCAGGTCCAGCATGATGGAATCCGGCCGGTAGACGTAAG
Organism: Angelakisella sp.; assembly: GCA_022795575.1. GTDB lineage: Bacteria > Bacillota > Clostridia > Oscillospirales > Ruminococcaceae > Angelakisella. The sequence goes on from JAAWGY010000013.1 coordinate 4,647, forward strand.
GGTCCTTGATGAGGCCGGGCTTTTGGCAGTTTAGGAACATCATCGAGCGGCGCAGCCGCTTTTTGTTTGCTTCGCTGATCATCGTACCGCACCTCCCCAGGGGACGGCGTCCCCCTGCCGGCCCGCCCCCCGCAGGGCGGCGGCCTCCACCCGGGCCTTGAGGGTGCAGTCCAGCGCCCCCTTGTCGATGACCGTCACTTTGGCCCCTGTCACCTCCAGCCGGGCCAGGGTATCGGCCACCACCTGGCGGATCTGCCTGCCGTACTGGCTCATCACGCTGCTGGAAAGCCGGATCTCCAGCCCGTCGGCGGGCTCTACCGTCACCTGGGCGTCGCTGGATTCCAGCGTCCCGGCCATGGCTGCTGCTACAATCTCCATATTCCCTTTCCTCCCTCCCCCGCTACCCGCGGATGTAGATGTTGCCGTCCATAATGCGCCGGGCGGTGCGGATGATCCCCGCCCTCTCCACCTCGTCCCCCGCAAGCTCCACCTTGACCAGGGTACAGCCGCTGGCGTGGCCCAGCACCATATTCCCCGCCCCGTGGGTGGGCTTGGCCAGCTCGTGGGGGATGGTGCCGGGCAGCATTGCCGCCGCGCCGGTGCCCACCGCGTAGGTCATGGGGTAGGCCTTGTGCATCGTCCCCACCGAGATCATCCGGCAGCAAAGGTCCATCTCCGCCGCCGCCACCCGGTTGCCGTCCATGTCCACATAGTCCTGGGGGGCGGAGAGGATCCCCACCTTGGGCACCGCGGTGCAGCCGGTGCGGGCCTCCTCCCAGCGGGCCACAAAGCCCATCCTTTCCGCCGCCACGCAGCGGATCCGCTCCAGCAGCTCCATCAACTCCCCGTTGCCGTTTATCTCGGTGAGCTCGGCGCCGGTCATCCCAAGGTCCCGGGCCCGCACCAGCACCGCCGGGTTGGAAATATCCACCAGGGTGGCCTCGATGAGCCCCCAGCCGGGGATCTGGAGGGTATCCATCCGCCTGCCGGTGGGGAAGGTCTTGCCGGTGGAGGCCCCGCCGGGGCGCTCAAAGTAGAGCTCAATGGGGGAGCCGGTGCCGGGAACCCCCTTGATGGCGGCCTCCCCGTAGACGGCGGCCCGGCCGTTTTCCACCTGTACCCGGGCCTCGATGACCTTATCAGTGTTGACATTGTAGATCCGCACCACCGTCACCGGCTCCACCGCCGCCACCAGCCCCTCGTCGATGGCGAAGGGCCCCACGGCGGAGGAGATGTTGCCGCAGTTGAGGTTATCCGAGACGTTGGGCTCCCGGATATCCACCTGGGCAAAGTAGTAGTCCACGTCGATCCCCTCCCGGCTGGAGGGGGAGATGACGGCGATTTTGCTGGTGGAGGAGACGGTGCCCCCCATACCGTCGATCTGCTTGACGTCGGGGGTTCCCATCACCCTCAGGAAGATCTCCTTCCAGCGGCTTTGGTCCTCCGGCAGGTCCCTTTTGTGGAAGATTACCGCCTTGCTGGTGCCCCCCCGCATATAGACGCAGGGATAACGTTCCATATACACAGCGCTGCCCCCTTACTCTGTCTTTACCTTGCGGATAACGTCCAGGATGGTGCCGTCCCGGGCCTCCACCATGGCCACCACCTCGTCCTCAAAGGCCACCGGGTCCGGCCGGCCCACAATGCGGTACGCCTCGTCCCGTAGCTCCTCGATGGTGCGCAGGGGCAGGCCGGAATCCCGGTAGGCCGCCAGCAGGTCCTGCCGCCGGGGGTTGATGGCGATGCCGTAATCAGTGACCACCACGTCCACCGCCTCCCCGGGGGTGGTTACGGTAAGCACCCGGTCGCAGATGGTGGGGATGCGCCCCCGGATGAGGGGGGCCACGATGATGGCGCACCGGGCGCCTGCCGCCGTGTCCGGGTGTCCCCCGGGCGCCCCCCGGACGATGCCGTCCGAGCCGGTGACGACGTTGACGTTATAGTCCACGTCCACCTCCAGCGCCCCCAGGATGACAAAGTCCAGCTTGTTGACATAGGCCCCCTTGTTCATGGGGTTGGCGTACTCGGAGGTGGAGATCTCGATGTGGTTGGGGTTTTCCTGGATATGCCGGATGGCGGCGGAATCGAAGACCTGGGCGTCCACGATTTTGCGGACCAGCCCGGCGTCCATCAGCTCGCACATGGCCTGCATAATGCCGCCGATGGCAAAGCCGATGTGGACACCCTTCTCCTCCATAATGGGCCGCAGCATCCCGTTTACCGCCAGCGCCGCGCCGCCGCCCCCGGTCTGGAAGGAGAAGCCGTCCTTAAAGTAGGGGGAGCCGGCGATGATCTTGGTGCAGTATTCGGCCATCATCAGCTCCCGGACGTCCTTGGTGACGCGGACCACGTTGCTGACGATCCTTTTGGGGTCGCCGATCTCCTCCACCGTGCAGACGTAATCCACGTCGGTCATGGAGATGCTGGCGGGGGCGTTGGGGAAGGGCACCAGGCAGTCGGTGATTACCACCACCTTGTCGGCATACCTGGCGTCCACCATGGAATAGGAGAGGACGCCGCAGTCGCTTTTGCCCCCCACCCCCCTGGCGTTGCCGTACTCGTCGCAGGTGGGGGCCCCGATAAAGGCCACGTCCAGGTGGATGTCCCCCTCCTCGATGGCCCGCACCCGCCCGCCGTGGGAGCGGATGATGGCGGGGCGCTTGAGCTTGCCGTGAGAGATGGCCTCGCCGATGCGTCCCCGGACGCCGGAGGACTGGATGCTGGCCACCACCCCCTCCTCGATAAGCCTTGCCACCGGGTCGTGGGCGGCCCCCATGGAGCTGGCGCAGATGGTGATGTCCCGGATGCCCATCCGGGCCACCTCCTCCATCACCATGTTGATGATATAGTCCCCGTCCCGGAAGTGGTGGTGAAAGCCGAAGTACATCCCGTCCCGGAGCTGGCACCGCTCCAGCGCCTCCCGCAGGGAGGAGACCAGCTTGGAGCGGCCGGGGTCGCTGTTGGAGCGGACGGTGGGGGCCGCCTTGGTGTAGGGGCGGCTGTCCCGGTACGCCATCCCCTGGTAGCCCTCCTTGTGGTACCGGGCCAGCAGCTGGTCGGGGATCTCCCGGCCTACGTGATTGATCATAACCCTTCCTCCCTTAGTTTCCCTGTTTGTAGTAGTTGATCAGGCACCCCTCGGCGATGATGGTCCGCTCCTTTTGGGTGAGCTGGTCCAGGGAGAGGCGGATGGGGTTTAGCGCCTCCTCTGTCACCACATAGGCCAGGATGTCGCTTTCCCCGGCCAGCAGGGCGGAGCGGATCCCCGGCACCCACAAAAAGCTGCCTACCCCAAAGGTCAGCTCCTCCTGGCAGGTAAAGGGCAGCACCCCCCAGTTGATAAGGTTGGAGCGGTACCGCTTGGTGGCGTACTGGCGGCAGATGTTGGCCCAGCCCCCCAGCACCTTTTGGTTGGAGGCTGCGTACTCCCGGGCCGAACCGTCCCCGGGGCGGTTGGCGTAAAGGAGGCTGCCCACGCAGGTGTTCTGCCGGTCCAGGGCAACGCCGTGGCGTTGCAGCAGGGCGGCAACGCCGGCCAGCGCCTCCTCATCGGCAAAGGGGTCGCCGCCGTCGGTAATCTGCTGCTGCCAGCCCCGCACCGTCTTGCACCGGCCCACGTACTCCGGCACCTTGGCCGAAAGGGTGTACTCGGCGATTTTGGCAAAGTTGGAGCGGTAGGAGGAGCTCTCCCCGTTGGGGATCAGCTCGTCGGTGGTGGTGACGGGGTCGGTGATAAAGGCGGTGCACCGCAGGAGCAGGTTCTCCCGCAGCGGGGGGAGCTGGGGGATGTCCCCGATGCCGGGGCCCTTGACAATCTCGGCGGCGGGGTCCGCCTTGCCAAAGCAGTCCAGCACCCGGTCCCGGTACATCTTGGGGTTAAAGGTGTAGGTATAGCCGGTGTAGCCCCCCTGGTATTCGGTGGCCGGGGTCAAAAGGCCGCCGTTGGCCGCGGTGGCGGCGATGCTCAGGGCGTCCATTAGGGCGGCGGTAGCCATCTGCCCCTTGCCGGGGCGGGAGCCCTCCCGGTTGGAGAAGTTGCGGGTGGTGTGGCGGATGGAGAAGCCCCCGTTTTGGGGGACGTCCCCGGCCCCGAAGCAGGGCCCGCAGAAGGCGCTGCGCAGGTTGGCCCCGCTCTCCAGGATGGCGGAGGCGATTTTGTGCTCCACCAGCTCGTAGAGGATAGGCTGGCTGGCGGGGTATATGTTGAGGCTGAAGCCCTGGTTGCCAATGGTTTTGCCCCAAAGGATATCCGCCGCCCCGGCGATGCTCTCAAAGAGCCCCCCGGCACAGCCGGCGATCACCCCCTGGTCCACCCGGAGCCTGCCCTTCACGATCTTGGAGCGCAGGTCCACCCGGAGGCCGAATTCGGCCATTTGGGCGTTGCAGGCCTCCTCGGTGCGGAAGAGGATCTCCTCCAGGTTGGCGTTCAGCTCCTCGATGGTGTAGGCGTTGCTGGGGTGGAAGGGCAGGGCGATCATGGGCCGGATAGCGGAAAGGTCCAGCTCCAGCAGGCGGTCGTAGTAGGCAACGGAGCCGGGGGCCAGCCTTTGGTAGGCCTCCTCCCTGCCGTGGCAGGCCAGCCAGTCCCGGACGGCGCCATCGGTCTCCCAGATGGAGAACATGGCGGAGGATTCGGTGGTCATCACGTCGACGCCGTTGCGGAAATCCACGCTGAGGGAGGCCACCCCGGGGCCGCAGAACTCCAGGATGCGGTTTTTGACAAACCCCTCCCCAAAGACCTCCCCGATGAGGGCAAGGGCCACGTCCTGGGGGCCCACCCCCGGCACCGGCGCCCCGGTGAGGTAGACCAGCACCGTCTCCGGCCGGGGGATATCGTAGGTTTTGCCCAGCAGCTGCTTGGCCAGCTCCCCGCCCCCCTCGCCGGTGGCCATGGTGCCCAGGGCCCCGTAGCGGGTGTGGCTGTCGGCCCCCAGGATCATCCTGCCGCCGCCGGCGTACTGCTCCCGCATAAACTGGTGCATCACCGCCTGGTGGGTGGGCAGAAAGATGCCGCCGTACCGCCGGGCGGCCCCCATGGCAAAGACGTGGTCGTCCTCGTTGCTGGTGCCATCGTTCATGCAAAGGGCGTTGTGGCAGCTGGAGAGGACAAAGGGGACGGGAAACTCCCGGACGCCGCTGGCAATGGCGGTCTCCAGCACCCCCATATAGGTCATGTCCTGGCCCACCAGGGCGTCAAACCGGAGCTGTAGCCGGTCCATATCCCCGGAGTGGTTGTGTGCCGCCAAAATGCCGTAGGAGATGGTGTTCTCCCGGGCGCGTTCCCGCTCCTCCCCGGTAAGCCGGGCCAGTTGGGGGCAGGCGGCCTCCTCCCCCTTTTTTATCAGGACGCGCCCATCAATCAAGTAGACGCCGCCGTCCCATTTTTTCATACACTGTCATCCTTCCTGTCGGGTGGTTACGCCGGCTTGCCGGCCTTGCGCTTTTTGGTGATCAGGGGCATTGCCACGCAGAAGACGCTTACCGCCGCCAGCACCAGCACAATGGGGCTGCGGAAGATCTGGTAAAAGTGGTCGTGGCTCTGGTAGATGCGCAGCAGCTCGCTGTCGGCGTCGCCCCCCAGCAGCAGCCCCAAGATCAGGGGCATTACCGGGAATTCCGCCTTCTTCATCAAAAAGCCCAGGATGCCAAACAGCACCATCAGCCCCATATCAAAGACAGCGTTGCGGTTGGAGAAGGCCCCCACCAGGGTAAAGGTGAGGATAAAGGGGACCAGGTAGCGGGTGGGCACCTTGACGATATAGACGGCGCAGGCGCAGAGGACAAAGCCGACGACCAGCATCACCAGCTGCTGGAGGAAGAGGGAGGAGAAGGCGGTATAGATGATCTCCCTGTTATCGATAAAGAGCTTGGGCCCGGGGTTCCAGCCCTGGAGCACCAGCGCCCCCAGCAGCATTGCGGTTGAGTTGGAGCCGGGGATGCCCAGCACAAAGAGGGTGGAGAGGGCCCCGCCCTCCGAGGCGTTGTTGGCGGTCTCGCAGGCGATGATCCCCTCCGGGACGCCGGTGCCAAAGCGGTCCCCCGCCTTGGTCCACTGCTTGGACTGGTTGTAGCCCAGCACCCCGGCCACCGAGGCCCCGGCGGCGGGGATGATACCCACAACCACCCCCAGGATGGAGCAAAGCACCGTCTGCACCGGGCGGCGGACCACCTCAAGGGCTCCCTGGAGGATGCTCCTGGGGCCGACGCTTTTGGCGTCCAGGTCCTTGATCATCGAGGTCTGGTTTACCAGCAGCATAATCTCCGGCAGGGCCAAAAAGCCGATGAGGGCCGGGGTCATGGGGACGCCGTCCATCAGGTACATCTGGCCGTAGGTGCCCCGGAGGGTGCCCACGGCGCTCATCCCTATGGTGCCCAGCAGCACGCCGAAGAGGCCGGAATAGATGCTTTTGAGGGGGTTTTTGGCCAGGCTGCCGATGCAGCTGAGGCCGAAGAAGACCACCATAAACATCTCGCCGGGGCCAAATTTAAGGGCAAAGGTGGCCAGGGGCTCGGTGGCCATCACCAGGAAGACGCAGCCGATCAGCCCGCCGATTACCGAGCTGGTAAGGCCGATGCCCATGGCCCGGCCCCCCTCCCCCCGCTTTGCCATAGGGTAGCCGTCCAACATCGTCACCATGTTGGAGGTGGAGCCGGGGGTGTTGATCATAATGGCGGTGATGGCGCCGCCAAAGAGGCCGCCGGTGTAGATGGAGAGGAGGAACACCAGGGCGGTGAGGGCCTCCATGTGGTAGGTAAAGGGGAGCATCAGGGCGATGCCCAAGCTGCCGGTGAGCCCCGGCAGGCACCCCAGCACCATCCCCAGGGCCACCCCCGCAAACATAAACATCAGGTATTGGGGGTCCGAAAGGATCTGGGCGAAGCCAGCAAAAAAGTATGACATAGGCTACCTCCTCTAAAACGGCAGGAATCCCTTGGGCAGGGGGATCGCCAGCCCGACCTTGAAGATCAGATAGATCACCGCGGAGAAAGCTATGGAGATCCCCGCCAGCCGGTACCACCTGCGTTCCCCCATCAGCAGCAGCACCGCGCAGATAAAAACAGCCGTCCCCGGCAGAAAGCCGATGATATCCAGCACCGCCACATACCCCGCCATGCAGCCGATGATGGCCGCCAGCCGCAGCGCCTGCCGACGGTCCGGCTTTTCTTGGGGGGCGGCATCTTTTGGGGCGTCCGGCGCCTCCCGCTTCCATTCCCGGTAATCGGTGATGCCGTTGACGATGTAGAGCAGCACCATCACCCAAAAGATGGGCTGGATCATCCGGTGGTTCTTGACGCTGTAGCCCATCACCTCCACGTAGTAGGAGGCGGCCCAGAGCAGGACGATGGTGGGCAGGGCCATCTTTTTCAGCAGAAAGCTCTTCAAGAGCCTCACATCCTTTCCTTTCCTTGCCTTGCCTGCCGCCGGGGAGCAGGCAGGGGGCCAAAACCCGCCTGCCCGCCGCCCGGGCGGGAGTGGTTACTCGCTGAAGACCTCCTTGTACTGGTCGATGAGAAGATGGAGGGAATCGTTGAGGGCGGCGCTCTCCTCGGGGCCGTAGCAGCCGGAGACGTACAGCTCGCCGCTGTCCTGCAAAATCTTCTGGTATTCGGGGTTGGCAAAGGCCCTTTCATAGGTTTCCACCAGGGCCTGGAAGCGGCCGGGGTACTCCTGGGCGGCCTTGGCGTGCACCGCCAAAAAGCGGCAGGAGCCCAGGGAGCCGGGGATCTTCAGCTCGGGCCAAACCTCGTCGGTGCAGGGGGTGTCGGGCCAGATCTGGTTGCGCTGGGAGCCGCAGACCACCAGCACCTTGGCCTGGTCCCCCAGCCCCTTGTCGCCGTTGGCGGAGCCGGGGATAAAGTCCACGTGGCCCCCCAGCAGGGCGGTGCGGAAGTCGTTGCCGCTGTCGTAGTTTACGGTCTTAAAGTCCAGGTCGTACACCTCGTCCAGCATACTCAGCATAATGGAGCCGGCAGCGCCGGCGGTGCAGCCGCACTTTAGCTGCCCGGGGTTATCCCGGATGGCCTGGATCAGCTCCTCGGCGGTGTTGTAGGGGGAGCTTTTGAGGACGGTAAGGGTGGTGGGGTCCATCTGCTGCATATTGATGAGCCGGAAGTCGTCCTTGCTGTAGGTGGCGCCGTTGACGATGATGTTGGCGCTAAAGTAGGTCTGTGTGCCGCAGTAGATGGTGTTCATATCCTGCTTGGTGGTGGTAAAGTAGGTGGTGCCCACCTGGCTGTTGGCCCCCTCCCGGTTTTCCACCACAAAGGTACAGCCAGCCTCCTTTTCCCAAAAGGGGAGAAAGGCGCGGACCATCAGGTCCAGGCTGCCGCCGGCCTTAAAGGGGACCACGATGGTGATGGTGTTGTCCTTCAGCCACGCCAGGTCCGCGCCGCCCTCCCCGGCGGGCGGGGCGTCCCCGCTGCCGGAGGGGGCCGGCGCAGGGGACGGCGGGGTGGAGGACGCTCCGGGGCTGCCGCCGCAGGCTGTCAGGGAGAGGATCATGCAGAGAATCAGGGTAAGACCGATCAGCTTTTTCATGGTTTCCCGTCCTTTTCTGTTATAAATTTATGGAGTAACTCCATATCGACAGAATTTATGATTTTCCGGTTTGTTCGACTATTTTTTTGTTCATTTCCATAATAACACAGGGGTATTATGACGTCAAATTCATATTTTTTATTCAAATAATAGCTATAAACTATGATTTTGCCGGCTTTGGCTTGACTTTGGCCCCCCGGTTGTGTAGGATGGATACCATCAAAAAGGAGGGCGGATTTTGTGGATTTTAAGGAGATGACCTATGTTCTTGCCATTGCGCGGCACCAAAGCATCACCAAGGCGGCAAACTCCCTCTACCTCTCCCAGCCCACCCTTACCAAGTTTTTGCAGCAGCTGGAGGCATCCCTGGGGCTGCGGCTCTTTGACCGGGTGGGCAAACGGCTGGTCCTTACCCACGCGGGGGAGCGGTACGTGGCCCGGGCCACCGAAATCTTCGCCATCAAAACCGACCTGGACCAGGAGCTCCAGGACATCGCCCAGGGGCGGACCGGCACCCTGCGCATCGGCTTTTCCTCGGTGCGGGGGAGGGAAATTATCCTCAACGTGCTGCCCGGCTTTCTCAAGATCCACCCCAAGGTGCTGCTCAAGTTCCGGGAGGTGGACACCAGCTCCTTTGAGGCGCCCCTCCTTGCCGGCGACCTGGACCTGGCCTTCTTCAACCTCCCCATCCAAAGCCCCAACATCGATTACCAGGTGGTGGCCTACGACGAGGTGATCCTGGTGGCCCGCCAGGACCACCCCCTCACCCGGCTGGCCCAAGAGCGGCCGGGCTGCCTCTACCCCTGGATCGACCTGAGCCTTACCCGGGAGGAGGTCTTCATCCTCCCCTCTGCCGAGCTGCGGCTCAGCGCCATTGTCAGCCGGCTTTTTGACATCGCGGGGTTCTTCCCCAACGTCTCCTTCTACTCCAAGAGCATCGAGTCCTCCTGCATCCTGGCGGCGGAGGGGTACGGGCTGACGCTGGCGGGAGAGCAGCATATCATCCACACCAAATTCGACCGGGCGCCGGCCGTCTTTTCGGTGGGGGATCCCTGCACCCGGCGGACCTTTGTAGCCGCCTACCGCCGGGGGGCCTACCTGCCGGAGTACACCCAGGACTTTATCCGCCAGATGCAGGCCGTCTTTGGCAAAAAGCGGGACCACTTCTCCGCCGACCCGCCCCGGTGAGAGGATAGGCCGGGGCCTCCAAAATCCAAAATCCTCCCCCGGCCCCCTTGCTTTTTCCTCCAAACTGTGCTATCATATCTGCCAGATATCCAAAAACGCAGTGAATAAGCGAGTAACCCGAACCACGCCGCGTCCAGAGAGGAGCCGCCGCCGGCTGTAAGCGGCTCCCGCGGGCCATCGGGCGAAGTTCCCTTAGGAGCGGCGCCGCAGAACCTCCTGCCCCCGGGCGGGACCCAGTAAGCGGCGACGGACCGGCCCCGTTACCGGCCGTTGGAGTGCCTGTCCTGCCCTTTTTTGGGCCCAGGGCGGGAAGCCGGGTGGTACCACGGAACGCGCAGCCTTCGCCTTTCGTCCCAGCTTTGGGGCGGAGGGCGTTTTTGCGTATTAACACAATGGAGGTATGAAGCATGAAAGCCGCATTGGAAGCGATCCGGGCCGCGGCCCATCAGCAGCTCCAGCAGGCCAAGGACCTGCGGGAGCTGGACGACCTGCGGGTAAGGTTTTTGGGCAAAAAGGGGGAGCTTACCGCCATCCTCAAAAGGATGGGGAGCCTTTCCGCCGAGGAACGCCCCGTCATCGGCCAGCTGGCCAACCAGATCCGGGAATCGGTGGAGGGGGAGCTGGCCGCCCGCACCCAGGCCCTAAAGGCCGCGCTACAGGCGGAGCGGCTGCGGGCGGAGGCTATCGACGTCACCATGCCCGGCACAGCCCCCGCCCCCGGCCGCCAGCACCCCCTTTCCATCGTGCTGGACGAGATGAAGGAGATCTTCCTGGGGATGGGCTTTGACGTGGTCCAGGGCCCGGAGGTGGAGACCGACTACTACAACTTTGAGGCCCTGAACCTCCCCAAGGACCACCCCGCCCGGGATACCCAGGACACCTTTTACATCTCGGAGAACATCCTGCTGCGCACCCAGACCAGCCCGGTGCAGATCCGCACCATGGAGGAGCGCAAGCCCCCCATCCGCATCATCGCCCCGGGGCGGGTCTACCGCTCCGACGCGGTGGACGCCACCCATTCCCCCATCTTCCACCAGATCGAGGGGCTGGTGGTGGACAGGGGCATCACCATGGCGGACCTGAAGGGCTGCCTGGAGACCATCGTCAAGCGGCTTTACGGCGAAAAAGCGGTGGTGCGCTTCCGGCCCCACCACTTCCCCTTCACCGAGCCCTCCGCCGAGGTGGACCTCCAGTGCTTTGCCTGCCACGGCCAGGGCTGCCGCATCTGCAAGGGGGAGGGCTGGATCGAGATCTTGGGCTGCGGCATGGTCCACCCCAAGGTGCTGTCCATCTGCGGCATCGACCCGGAGGAGTACAGCGGCTTTGCCTTCGGCATCGGCCTGGAGCGGCTGGTGATGGGCCGGTACGGCATCGACGATATGCGGCTGCTGTACGAAAACGACGTGCGCTTTCTGGCGCAGTTTTAAGAAAGGGGGAGGTTGACCATGGATCTTTCCATGAGATGGCTGAATGACTATGTTTGCACCGGGGAGATGTCCCCCCGGGATTACTGCGCCGGCATGACCATGTCCGGCTCCAAGGTGGAGGGCTACGAAACCGAGGGGGAGGAGATCAAAAACGTGGTGGTGGGCCGGGTGACGGCCATGGAGCGCCACCCCGATTCCGACCACCTTTGGGTCTGCCAGGTGGACGTGGGGAACGAGACGGTACAGATCGTCACCGGGGCCCAGAACGTCTCGGCGGGGGATTATGTGCCGGTGGCCAAGCACAAATCGGTGCTGCCCGGCGGCCACAAAATCACCAAGGGCAAGCTCCGGGGGGTGGAAAGCTGCGGGATGCTCTGCTCCCTGGGGGAGCTGGGCCTTACCGTCCACGACTTCCCCTACGCCATCGAGGACGGCATCTTCCTTTTGGGGGAGGACTGCGACCGGACGCCGGGCAGGGAGATCCGCCCCGCCATCGGCCTGGATGACGTGAAGGTGGAGTTCGAGATCACCTCCAACCGGCCCGACTGCTTCTCGATGATCGGCCTGGCCCGGGAGACCGCCGCCACCTTCGGCCTGCCCCTCAAGGAGCACACCCCGGTGGTGAAGGGGGGCGAGGGGGATGTGGGGGATTACCTCCGGGTGGAGGTGCAGAACACCACCCTCTGCCCCCGGTACATGGCCCGGGTGGTAAAGGATGTCAAGATCGGCCCCTCCCCCCGTTGGATGCGGGAGCGGCTGCGGGCCTGCGGGGTGCGGCCCATCAACAACATTGTGGATATCACCAACTACGTCATGCTGGAGTACGGCCAGCCCATGCACGCCTTTGACCTGCGCAACGTGGCGGGGGCCCATATCATCGTCCGCAACGCCGCCCCGGGGGAGAGCATCACCACCCTGGACGGCACCCTCCGCCAGCTCTCCCCCGAGATGCTGGTCATCGCCGACGAAAACGGCCCCACCGCCATCGCCGGGGTAATGGGGGGCGAGCACTCCGAAATCGAGGCCGACACCGTCACCGTCGCCTTTGAATCCGCCTGCTTTATGGGCAGCAGCGTCCGCACCACCGCCCGCAAGGTGGGGCTGCGCACCGAGGCCTCCGGCCGGTACGAAAAGGGGCTGGATCCCGCCACCTGCGCCCCGGCGGTGGAGCGGGCCTGCGAGCTGGTGGAGCTACTGGGGGCCGGTACCGTTGTGGGGGGCGCCATCGATATTGACAGCGCCAGCCACAGCCGCTGGGCCATCCCCTTTGACCCGGACTGGATCAACCGCTTTTTGGGCATCGACATCCCGGCGGAGGAGATGGTGGCCATGCTGGCCCGGCTGGACATCCCGGTGGAAAACGGCCAGGCCCTGGCCCCCACCTGGCGCCCCGACCTGGAATCCAAGGCGGACATCGCCGAGGAGGTCGCCCGGATGTACGGCTACGACAAGATCCCCACCACCCTGCTCCGGGGGATGGCGGAGGGGGTTGTCACCCCCCGGCAGAAGTTTGACCGCAAGGCCGGCGTCCTGCTCCGGGGGCTGGGGATGAGCGAGATTCTCACCTACACCTTTATCAGCCCCAAGCTTTACGACAAAATCCGCCTGCCTGCCGACAGTCCCCTGCGGGATTCTGTCACCATCCAAAACCCCCTGGGGGAGGACACCAGCGTCATGCGTACCACCGCCCTCCCCTCCATGCTCCAGGTGCTTGCCACCAACTACAACAACCGCAACCCGGAGGCCGCCCTTTACGAGCTTGCCACCGAATACCACCCCACCACCCCGGAGGAGCTGCCGGAGGAAAAGCCCTTCCTGGTGCTGGGGGCCTACGGCCCCGGCTGGGACTTCTACGCCCTAAAGGGCAGGGTGGAGGCGCTGCTGGCCGAGCTGGGGGTTGCCGGCGTGGAGTTCCTTCCCTGCACCCACAACCCCTCCTACCACCCCGGCCGCTGCGCCGCCATCCAGGTGGGGGATCAGGTCATCGGCGGCATGGGGGAGATCCACCCGGAGGTCTGCGACAACTTCGGCATCGGGGGCAGGGTTTACGCCGCCCAGCTGGACGGGGACGCCCTTTTCCGCCTCCACACCGCCGAAAAAAGGTACGCCCCCCTGCCCCGCTTCCCCGCCTCCACCCGGGACCTGGCGGTGATCTGCGACGAGGGCCTGCCGGTGGCCGCCATCGAAAAGGCCATCCGGGCCCATGTGGGGAGCATCCTGGAGAAGGTGCAGCTCTTTGACATCTACCGGGGGGCCCAGATTCCGGAGGGCAAAAAAAGCGTGGCCTACGCCCTGATCCTGCGCGCCCCCGACCGCACCCTGACGGTGGAGGAGTGCGACAAGGCCATGGCGGCGGCGCTGGAGGGCCTCCGGGAGGTGGGGGCCGACCTGCGCAGCTGAGAAAAAGGCAGCGACGGGGGTTAAATTCCTGTTTTTGGCAAACTGGCCCTTGTTTTCCGGGGCAAAATCGGTTACAATAAGAAAGGCGGGGCCTGTCCCTGGCCGCGACATTATGCAGAAATGGGGGTAAGCCAATGGCTACGCATGAACCAACCATTTCCTTCTCCATCGCCGAGGACCGGGAGAAGGAGGTCCGCAAGACACTGACCACCGTTTACGACGCCCTGCGCCAGAAGGGCTATAACCCCATCAACCAGTTAGTGGGCTACATCCTTTCGGAGGATCCCACCTATATCACCACCTACAACAACGCCCGCAGCCTGATCCGGCACATCGACCGGGACGAGCTGCTGCAAATGCTGCTGAAGTCCTACCTTCACGTCTAAGAGCCTGTTTTGCATCTCCCAGCGCGCCGAATTGGTAAGGCGCGAAAAGTTGCAGGGGGATGCTGAGCAGCCTCTAATAGGCGTTGGACGCCGTCTGTTTGGAGCCTTTGCCGCCCGGACTTCCCCGGGCGGCGTGTTTTTTGAAGGAGGCAAGCCCTATGGGACTGTTTGACAAATTCAAAAAGAAAGCTGCCCCTGCATCGCCCAGCCTTACGCCCCCCTTCCCCACCCAGCCAGACACCACCCTTAAGCTCCTTTTTTCCCGCCAGCTGCCGGTGGAGGAGTTGACACAGGCCATCTCCCGGCGCTTTGGCAGCGAGGCGGTAGCCCGGGTGGATCAGCTCCACCCGGCGGCGGTCTGCCTCCTGCTGCGGATCGATGGGGTGGAGCTCTGGTGCAGCTACATGGCCTTCCCCCTGCCCCCGGAGGAGGGGGACCTGCGGGAGCTGCTGCCCCACAGTCTCTTTGTCACCCCGGAGGAGGGGGAGGCAATGCTGGGGGGAAAGGCCTTCTTTGTTGCGGGGCAGAAGGAGCTGGGCGCCGACCTGGCCGGCAAGCGGCGGGCCTGCATCCTCCTAAGCCGGCTCTGCGGGGCGCTGATGGAGCTGCCGGAGGCTCAGGGCTGCCTCAACAGCGGTATCGGGCTGCTGCTGGGGCGGCGGTTCTACCTCCACCACGCTGAGATTCTGGAGCGGGAAAAGGAGGACACCGGCTACTTCCCGGCTCCTCTCTGGATCGCCCTTTCCCAGGCGGAAAACCACGGCCACCGCGCCATCGGCACCGACGGCCTGCGGCAGTTCGGCTTCTACGAGCTATTCTTCCTGGATCCCAAGGAGGAATGGGCACAGTCCTACGAAAAGCTGTACATGATGTCCATTCTGCAAATCACCGGCCGGGAGCTATACCGGGACAAGGACACCATTCGCTTTGGGCCGGAGGCCCAGGCGGTCTTCCGGCTGCTCAAGGACCGTTTGGCGGTGGTTGGGGATATTTGACCGAAACACGTCAGATTGATGGTTTACAAACCACGTCTGGTATGCTATAATTAGTTGAGATATACTCTTTGTAAAGGAGGCCCGCCCTATGGCAGAAAGCAAAATGCCTATGTACAAGGGGAAGCCCTTGGTTCGCAGCGGCAACACCGTCTATTACGGACATCCGGCGGAAAAATACGTGGCGATGCTCCAGATCCTTGGCACCAGCGGAGAGGTTGCCGGTGTTCCTATCTCCGACCGGGTGATGGTGCAGATCCTCTCCACCGATGAGAGCCTGCCCCCCATGCAGCGCATCATCAAAAAGGCGGAGAAGAAGGGGATCTATCAGGCCCTGAACATCGCCAGCATCTGGCTGGAGCGGAGCTTGAAGGAAGCCTGAGCCCCGGTTCCTTTGGACAGCGCAAAAGTCCCCCGGCCCTTCCAGAGGGCCGGGGGGCTTTGGTTTTGCCGTTGTGGGCGGGGGCGGGTTTAGGGTTGTCTGTCCAAAATGTGCTTGCCGGGAAACGAAACCGCCTGTCCCACAGGTTGTGCCCGCCGGGGCTACCCGGCCGCAGGTCCAGGGCCGCGCAGGCCCTGGTCGCTCCCGCAGGAGCGAAACTCTCCAGGACGGCTATAACATTGGCAGGGCTTGTGTTTTGGGCACGGGCCCTGCCGTTCTGTTGCAGGCCGTCAGGCCGCGGTTTTGTGCAGCGGCGTTTGGGTGAGGATGGGGGCTATTGCGGTTATGTAGCCGACTGGCGGGGAAGCGCAAACCGCGGCCGGGGTTAGGTGTAGCCGCTTTCTCCCCAAAACAGCCCG
>JAAWGY010000014.1 GCA_022795575.1 Angelakisella sp.
AGCGACCAGGGCTGCGCCCTGGACCCGACGGCCAAAGGCGTCAGTCGCTTGGGGAGCGCTCCCCTAACGCCGCCTGGACCGCTTGGGCCCGGCTCTTCTGCTTGGGTGACAGCCTCAATCTCATCGTGTGGTTGCTCGATGCTTGGTTGGGCGGCTGGCTCTGCGGGGGGATAGCCCCCAGCAGCCTTGTTAGGTGGCCGGTGGCACCCGCTCCCTCCTTCCGGTTGGCCTGACAAGGTGCCTCCGGCGGATCCTATTCCCTGCGGGGGGTTCCCTCCCTTCGGTCGGGTGGAGCCTCCGGCGGATCTGATTCCCTGCGGGGGGATTTTCCCTCCCTTTGGTTGGGTGGGACCTCCGGCGGATTTTGATTCCCTGCGGAGGGCCGCCGGGCGGCGGGGAATGGGGTGGGATAGGCTTGCTGGTTTGTGGCTATGGTTGCTTTTTGGGCGGGCGCGTTTTGGGGCCACCAGCCCAAAAGCCCTTCCCATTCCCGGACGCCACAGGAACGGCTGGCCTCTGCCGAAATCCTCCACCAACAGAACGGGGCCCTCCCCCCTTGGGGAAAGGCCCCGTTACCTATTATAGATGAATACCCCTGTCCGTGTTCCGCCGCCGTTACTTGCCGGCGTTGTCGTTGGAGAGGATCAGCCGGTCGATCAGCGCCACCAGGTTGGCGATCTCCGGCTTGGAGAGCTGAGCGTCGGCGCCCACCTGCTCCCCCTTGCGGCGCATCTCCTCGTTGATGAGGGAGGAGAAGTGGATCACCGGCAGCTTGCAGAGGATGGGATCCCCCTTGATCAGCTTGGTGAGATGGTGCCCGTCCATCTGAGGCATCTCGATATCGGTGACGACGCAGCAGACGTGGTTTTCGATGGGGTCGCCGGCCGACTTGGCCTCCAGGAGGAAGTCCCAGGCCTCCTGGCCATTGTCGGTGATGGCCAGGTTCTCGTAGCCCGCCCGCTTGAGGGATTCCACGATCATCCGGGAGAGGAGCATGGAATCCTCCGCCAGCAGGATGGGCTTTTCGCTGCGCTGACGGGGCCCCAGCTTGGTGACGTCCTCCACCTGGATGCCCAGCTCCGGGCTGATCTCGGAGACAATCTTCTCGAAGTCCAGGATGGTGATGAGGTGGCCTTCAAAGTCGGCGATACCGGTGGCCACCCCTTCCTCCCCGCCGTAGATAATCTTATCCGGCTTTTTGATCTGCTGCCAGGAGATCCGGGCAATGCCCACCACGGTGTGGACGTGGAAGGCAAAGTTGGTGTTATTAAAGTTGGTGATGATGAAGATGTCCCGCTCCGGGTTGGTGGAGGGGGCAAGGCCCAGGTAGCTGGCCAGGTCGATGACCGTGATGACCATGTCCCGGGACTTGAAGATGCCCTCGATGTCCTTTTGGGCCTTCTGCATCGATTTTACGGGGCAGACCATCATAATCTCCAGCACCTTGGCTACGTTGATGCCGAAGGTTTCCCCCGCGATGGTGAACTCTAAGATCTCAAATTCATTGGTGCCAGATTCCAGCAAGATCTCGGTTTGTCTTTCCATTTGCATATTTCGTCGCCCTTCCATTTCCCTGCTTCCACCCGGCGGGATATAGCAGTTGGTTTACAGTTTGAGCCCGCGTCCGGGCCCCTTCCGCGAAAAAATCGCAATGACCCTTATACATTGATTATCGGCCATTTTATGAAAAAGGAAAGCGCAAACCGGGGGTTGCTACCCTTTTGTACAAATTTTTTTGCAGAAACGGGGGGATGCGGCCCTTTGCACCGCCGCCACAACGCTGTCCCGGTACTCCTCCCAGCCGGCGGCCCGGGGCAGCTCTGTCACCGCCACCTCCTTGGAGGCAGCGGCCCGGCGGAAGGCGGGGTTCGTCTCCCCTGTCAGCAGCAGCACCCCCTTGCCGATGCTCCCCAAAAACTGCCCCGCCTCCACCTCCCGGCCCGGCCACAGGGGGGTGAAGAGGATCTCCCCCTGGCGGCAGACCGGGTCGGGGAGGACCAGCACCGAGCAGAGCCAGAGGGCATCCCGGAAGTCCTCCACCACCTGCACCCGGGGGGAGATCTCCGGCCCTTGCAAAAGCATGGCGTAGGCCGTCCATTCGGTCTGCTCCCCAAACCACCCGGCCAGCCGCAGCTGGTCCGGGCCTCCTCCCAAAAAGCCGATGTTGCGGTTGTTCATCCCCAGCAGCCCCCTTTTTTTGCCCCATCCTATGCCATAAACAGGGGGGCGGTGAAAGGGAAATTCCCCTTTTTTTAGAATTTTTTTGAAAAAAGCCTCTTTTCCCCATTGACTTTTTCTGATTTTTGAGGGATAATAGTATCGTTGTCTGCGGATGTAGTTCAATGGTAGAATTCCAGCTTCCCAAGCTGGCTACGCGGGTCCGATTCCCGTCATCCGCTCCAGCGGGGTTGCCTCCACGGGCAGTCCCTACCAGGCCTCCTGCTTTGCGGGGGGCCTTACCATTTGTGTAAAAGCTCTGTGGCTGCTGCGTAGCAGCCTGTGACCGCGGGTGGTATTCCTTATTATTAAAGACCGGCCTTGGGGCTGGTCTTTTTTGTGTACGGCCGCAAGGCTAAATATGGGCTTGGGGGTTGCTTTTGGGGGCGGATTTTGGATTGGCTACTTTGTTGCGCCTTCCCTTTGGACAAAAAAATAGAAAACGAGGATACGGGAGTATTCCATAGAAATCGAGAGAAAAACGGAGTACGTGCGGCCAGAAATGAATTTTTCCCAAAAAGGTGTTGACATCCCCATGGCACATCGCTATAATAAGATGCGTGACACCCCAGGAAAAGCGGCTTTGGGCCGCTGTTTTGTTGGGAAGCAACAGTAGAACAGGAGGAAAAATTCTATGTCCACCACCATGGAAAAGCCCCAGAATATCACCCGCAAGTGGTTCATTCTGGATGCCGCCGGCAAACCTTTGGGCCGCACCGCTGCCCAGGCCGCAGTGATCCTGCGGGGGAAGTATAAGCCCACCTTTACCCCCCACGTGGACTGCGGCGACCACGTCATCATCATCAACGCCAAGGACGCCGTCCTTACCGGCAAAAAGCTTCAGCAGAAGTACTATCGCCGCCATTCTGGCTGGATTGGCGGGCTGAAGGAGGTCCAGTACAAGACGCTGATGGCGGAGAAGCCCGAAAGGGCCATGCTGCTGGCAGTTAAGGGGATGATCCCGGACACCACCATTGGCCGCAAGGCTCTGACCAGATGCCGGGTATACGCTGGCCCGGACCACGGCCACGCCGCACAGAAGCCCGAAGCCTGGAAGCTGTAAGGAGGTAAAAGAACAATGTACGAATCCAAGCCCTATTACTACGGCACCGGCCGCCGCAAGAGCAGCGTTGCCCGGGTTCGCCTCTACGCCGGCACTGGCAAGATCACCATCAACAACCGGGACATTGATGAATACTTTGGTCTGGAGACTCTCAAGCTCCTGGTTCGTCAGCCTTTGAACCTCACCGATACCATTGGCCGTTTTGACATTGTCTGCACGGTTGCTGGCGGCGGTGTTACTGGGCAGGCGGGAGCTATCCGTCACGGTATTTCCCGGGCGCTTTTGCAGCACAGCGATGAGATGCGGCCCATCCTTAAGAAGGCTGGGATGCTTACCCGCGATCCTCGTATGAAGGAGCGGAAGAAGTACGGTCTCAAGGCCGCCCGCCGGGCTCCGCAGTTCAGCAAGCGCTGATACACCCTCAATATTCCTGCAAAGCCCCGAAACTACTTGGTTTCGGGGCTTTTTCTGTGTAGTAAAGTTTGACAAAGCAAAACCAAGTGAAACAAGAAAAATTGAGGTTAAATTGAGGTTAAACCTGATGTTTGAGGTTAAATTTGGGGTTAATTTGCTGTATCCATTTTCCAACAAAATCAGCAGGTCCTTCGTGCTATACTCCGGCCATAAGGAGAGCGGCTTGTTTAGGCTTTCGCTGTCCATTGGGCTTTGGCGGGCCTGGATGGATATGGAGACTGTATATAAAAAAGCAGGGAAGCCCTGCACAACTTCTCTGCTCAATATATGTCTCTGTTCTCCCCTTCCCGGATGCTCACTTTGCATCCGGGATTTCTTTTTTGACAGGGATACACCCAACCTCATCAAATTTCACTCCCATCTGGAAGTATAAATTTAATTGCAACGCCACATCCCAGTGCAGCAGCCAACCCTGCGATGTCTTTTTCGGTAAAATTTCCTCGCGTCATTTTGTTGGATAGATTTTGGCGGGTCTGCCCAGACGCCGCAGCTAAGTCCCCCAAGGTCATACTCTTGCGCTTCATGATGAGCCGTATCTTTTCTGCAACGGTAAGCTCCATGTTTTTCACCTCCTGTGCCCATTATAAACGAAATACTGTCGTTTGTCAAAATATTTTTTCAAATTCTACAAAAAAGTGTAAAATAGGAGTTGACAAACGACACGAAATAGTGTACAATAATACTTGTAAGGCAGAGGGCCAAGCCCCTTACGAAAGGAGGGAGGACATGGACGAGATGACCAGCGCAGAACTCAATCAGTACCTGGAGAACATCGCAAAGCTGATTGAGGCGAATGTCAAGGACGCCAAGGCTGCTGAGGAAGCCGCGAAGATCGTACGGGACAGCAAGGTCAAGGCGTAGAGAATGGGTAGCGGCCCCCGACCAAGGAACGCCGCCACCCAGCACCAAAAGGCGAGCCGGGAGCCTTACCCCGGCCGCCTCCATGATACCAGAGTAAGGCGAAAAAATCAAGATGGAGGTCATGGAGATGAAAAGTCTGAACACCATAAAGTTCGTATCCAACGCCATTGAAGAATTGACCAAGTACAACGAGGCCATTTCTGCCGCCAAAACCTTCGAGGATGCCAAGAACAAGGCCCGGATGATGATGGGTTACATCGATGCCCTTACCACTTTCCTCAACACCATGATCTGCATGGAGAATAATGACTTTACCGGCGATTTCAGCGAAGTCTTGGATGGCTGGATGCACAAGATGTACCAGACCCTCGTAGATAAGGCCGTTGAAACCAATCAGGATAAGGACATTGTTTGGAAGTTCCTGGTCAAGCGTGATGAATATACCGTAATGTGAGATTAGCAGGCCCGCCCCGGAGGTCACGAGGGCAAGGAGACCTTGACATGAAATTTCTCAAAAAGCGCGATTACGCAGGGACGGTTCGCAAAATCGTCAACGATGATAATACCGAGGTGCTGGGCGTTGTTGGCACCTTCAAAGACCTCATGGATCTTGGCATTGTGGAGCGGGTCACCAATTATTCCTGGGACACCTGGTGCTGCATCCCCGGCCCCGGACGGATCGAGACATGGAAGGGCACCGGAGCCACCCGTGAGGATGCCATCAAAAACGCCGTATTCGGCAAAAAATTCTGAGGAGGGAATGCCTTGAACAGTTACTTCTACACCTTCGGCACCGACCCCGGTTTCCCATACCGTGAGGGTTGGGTGGAGGTTCGAGCCATCTCCTGGGAGGAGGCCCACGAGAAATTCCGAGCCAGGTTCCCGGATCGGCACGAAGGAATTTTGAACTGTGCGTTCTTCTACGATGCGGAGCAGTGGGCCCGGATGGATCCGGAGCACACCTGGCACGGTTGGAAACTCCATGAGGTCATCGAATAAACCCGCAAGGCCGACGGCCACCCGCCGCCGCTGGTGCAAGTCCAGCCGCCCCCGCAGCGGGGCGGGCGCTCATGGGTTTACCCATCGGCACAGGGGGAGTCAACAGCTGCCCCTTTTACATAAGCACCCTGAAAATGGAACAGGAAACGGCCACACTACCTCCTGCCGTTGGCCACAGTGGGGCCTTACGGTGGCGGAGGGATAAACGCCCACCCGCCCGGAGAACGCACCACAGGGAGCCACAAACGGCAAACAGGGCCTTACGGCCCTGCCGTGAATGATGGTTTCCTTAGTTAGCCATAGCCCAAGCAATGGCGTGGCCATCGTCCTCGAAGGTGTTCTCGGAGATGCTGGCCAGCTCCACTCTGCCCTCGCAGGTGTGGTCGGCGGTGGTGAAGCGGTAGGTGGCCCCGTAGTAGCTATGCCCATTGGGATCGTAGAAATATCCCGCCACCAGGATGCGGTCGCCAAAGGTAAGAATGGTTCCGCCATTGTTCAGCAAGCGGGTCTCAAGATTCTCTGGGGTGGTAATTCTCTGGAGTCGATAGGTGTCGGCCTTTGCTGTTGCTTTGTTGCTCATCTTCATAATGCTGCCCTCCGTTTTGTTTTTGTACACACATATTCGCTCTAAATTGAGGAAATAGCAAGTGTATTTTGGCGCATGATCTGCACAAATATCAATGGGTAAAATGGTGTATTTTATTTTCAAAAAAGACTTGCTATTATTCTGTTTTAGAGTGATTAATACAGTACCGAAAGGGAAAACACACTTTATGAAAACGGAGGAAAACACGATGAAGAACAACACCTACTTCCAGACCATGAACCAGATCAGCGCCGAGTTCGGGAAGGCACAGGCACAGCGCAAGGCTGAAAAGGACGCCATTCGGAAGGCCGGGGATTGGGCTGCGCTGGACGCTTGGCACGAGCGGGAGAAGGGCTTCAAGTACCCCTTCACCAACGGGCAAGACAAAGCCTTCTGCGCCTGGTTCGAAAGCGTCCGGGATGAGAGCAGCACCTTCGAGGTGCGGGACCTCCCCTGGGACAAGGACACCCACGACTTCGTAGAGACCCTCCGGGCCGCCGGAATCACCGAGTTCGCAGTCACCGACCAGAGCACTGCCCTGATGCGGCTTCTTCACCTCCTGGCCGCTGAGGGCTGCACCATGCAGGAGCTTTGCAAAGTGACCCGCAACGAAATCTGCTGGGGCTACGAGGGAACCGCCGGACATGATGGAATCCTTTTCCACACCTATAGCAACCATCAAAATTGTCGACACCCATCTGGACGGCAGCTTTCCCAGCTGCCTTTGTCCCAAAAACTTGAAAGCCATCAAGGCTTCCTTCGTTTTTGGGGCTTCGGCAGCTGATAAAGCTCCTCGCCCAGCTGTATGCCGCCAATTCTGATGATTGCTATAAGTGCCTCACCCAAGGAGGGGAAGCGGTCATAAAAGGCCGCTCCCCCTCCAAAATCCCAGATGTTTGGGATTTTGCCGCAACGAAAAAAGGCCCCCTGCTCTTTGGCAGGGGGCCTTCCATTTGGCGGTCGTAGTGGTACTATTCGGGGATGCCTTCAACGGTGCCCAGCGGAACACCGACCATAACGGAGCTCTCCTTCTTCTGGCGGCGCACCTCTGCCTCGATGCGGGTGGCGAGATACTCGGTAATGTCGCCATACACGCTCTCAATAAAATACTGTGCGGCGGGACTAATATGCGCCAGGCAAGCGGCCAGAGCCTTCTCCGCGGCCTCCCGCTGGGCCTCCAGCGTGAACTTGCCGGACTGCTTGAGGAAATCCACATAGGTCTGACTGGTGGCCTCCACGGCCTCGGAAATCGCCTGTGCGGCCTCGTTAAGGTACCCCTGTGCCTTGATGCTGTCCGTTTTGGCAGCAGTGTTTGCCGCCACCTGGCGGATGAGCTTGACCGCATAGGTCGTGAGAATCGGGACGACCGCAATGATCACGGCCTGGAGCAGCACGGACAGAAATTCGTTCATGGTCTTTTCCTCCTTAAATTTTCGTACAGAAGTCCAAGGACACCCATCCGGCCCCGGACTTCAGCTTTCCCCAGCCGGACGCGCCGGGGCCATCGGAAACCTTGGTGATAGTGTACACTCCCGGCTTGTCCACCACCCCGGTGACAGCGTGGTCAGTGCCGGGACCCTTGCGGATGTTGGGCCTCCCGGTAATCCTCACCCGGAAAGGGGCCTTGGGGGAGGCAGGGATTTCCGCCCCCTGTGCCGCGCTGTCCTTCCGGTATCCAGCAACCAGCGCCTTGAAGGTTTTCCAGTTTTTGAGGGCAACAGAGTGACTGGTGCTGCCGAAGATGTAGGCGGGACACCACTTCTTGCCATAGACCAGGGTGGTACACTGTTCGTCCACATCGGTCTTTGTCTTCCTGGCGGCCTTCGCCACCCAGAAGGTGTGCGTGACCAACTTCTCCGGGCCGAAGCCATGCAGGTCCATGAGCCCAGCAGCCAGCCGGGCCGCATTGTCCTTGGCCTTGGCATCGTTTACGGGATTGTCGTTCATGATGACCTCAATGGCGATGCTGGTCATATTCCCTCCGTCCCGAATCACTCCGTCCCCGGCATGGTAGCCTACTTCCGCCCGGCCTACCGGATCCATCGGGCACAGCCCGGTCCCGGCCCGAAGGTTCTGCCAGGCGCATACATCGTCCACATAAAAATGCACACGGGTGGTCCCCATGGCTTCGTTGGGGTAGGTCGCACGGGTGTACTGCTCCCCGTCATCATCGACATTGGGGAGGTCATCGGTGTTGTGGATCGTGATGCTTGCCGGTCTCCCGGTTCCGCAGATAAGGCCCCCATGCTTATAGGGGGCCCCGGCGTAGGACTTCGCTTTCACCGCAGCGGCAGCATTGGTCCATTTGGCCCCATCCGGAATGAGCTTCACCCGGACGGGGACGCCGTTAATCGAGTATGTGTAATCAGGTGTCAACAGCGCCATCTGTCATTTCCTCCGTTTCAATATTGTTGGCCTGGACGCCGAAGGGAGTTCCATCGGCGTCCAGGCCATGTCGATTGCGACTGACCTTCTCGGCGGCCGACTTCGCTGCATAGGACACCAGGTATCCGATGCAGCCGGTAAAAACGGTGGTGGTGATGCCCTCTGCTGTATCCAGACCCCGAAAGGCCAATACATAAGAGGCCACCGCCGCCGCCGTGGCAATTATCACGCACCAAGCGGCCAGCCGTTTAGAAAACTCCCACGGGGGGCGCACGCGCTTTTTCGTTTTCTCTCGCATACTTCGTCACATCCTTCCTCAGCCCTGGAGAAAATCGTGCTTGTCCAGTCTGCGCTTGTATGTCTCCCGGATGTTTTCTATTGCTAAGACAGCCCTGTTATTGGGATAATCCGGGTGCTCCCGACAGTATTTCTCGTAGGCATCGATCTCGGCCAGAACCTCGATAAACTCCTCCTTCGTGTGCTTAAGATCCCGAAGAAGCTCATTGTTGAAGTGCAGCACTCTCGTTCGGTTCCCGTCTGCCGCCCTGCGGTCATCGGTAGCGATATGCTCCTCCAGCTTTGCCATAACATCTCCGCCGTTGAGGGCGTTTCCGATCATCCGTGCAAGGGCGGACCAAGGATTGAATTTTACAGGGACGAT
Organism: Angelakisella sp.; assembly: GCA_022795575.1. Classification (GTDB taxonomy): domain Bacteria; phylum Bacillota; class Clostridia; order Oscillospirales; family Ruminococcaceae; genus Angelakisella. Next base: position 9,247 of record JAAWGY010000014.1, read on the forward strand.
CTGCACCAGGGTCATAATGCCCATCAGCAGGCCGCCCCCACCCAAAAGGATTCCTTGTACAATTTCTTTCAGTTCCATGATGTTCCTCCTCAGAGCTGGATTTCTCCGTTTCCAACGAGAGGAGCCAGCCGCTGCGTTATCGCAGCTCGCTCCTCTTCCATACACACCGCCCCCAGTTGCTCCAAGGCAACGGCCTGGGCAGAGATGATGCGAACCATATCGGCACAAATACCGCACAGTTCTTCAATAATCCGCAGGTCGCTCATCTGGTCCCTCCCTTCATGGCATAACAAAAGGGAGGGCGGTTTTGCCGCTCTCCCTTTCAGGGTGCCAAATAAAAAGAAGATGGCGGAATCACCCGTCATCTTCTTCTTTGATTTTTTCGCTGTCCCGCTTCAGGAAAAACCAGCCCTCCGTCCACTCGGTGTCGCTGTACTCCCCGAAGATGGCCTTGCGGAGCTGGTAGCTGTCACAATGGGACATCAGCCCCATGTAGGAGGTGACAGTTCGCTGGGCACGGTCCAGGTCGATTTTTCCCTCTGCGTACAGGGCTTGGATGCGCTTCAGGTTGCGCTTCATCCGCAGGGCTGTCGCTTTCTTCAGCCGGGCATGGTCTGGGTATATGCGGTACTGGCAGAAGTCTATCCCGTGGGATATAGGCTGGATGAAGGATTTCTTTGGGTTCAGTTCCAGCTTCAGCTTTTCAGCCATGAATCCCTCGATCTTGCTGCGCCATTCCCGAAGCTGCGCCTTGCTATCCGAAATCATTACGATGTCATCCATGTACCGGACATACTGCTTTATCTGCAGTTTGCGCTTTGCGAAGTGATCCACCTCGTTCTGGTTGACATTCGCCAGCATCTGGTTTAAGAGGCTGCCTACGGCCAGCCCCTTATCTGCGACCATTTCATCTGGAGAAACCTCTTTGACGCCCTTCCCCGGCGGGAAGCCGAATTTCTCTCCCTCGGCGTTGACGAACATATCCATGATCCACATGAGCCATGGATCGTAGTTGCACTTGCGCCCCACCAAGTCGAGGGAAACCTGGTGATCTATTCTGTAGAAGAATTTGCTGGTATCCAGCTTTTGCAGGTAAAAGCGCTTTGCGGGTTTTCCGCTCGAATCAAGGCCAGCCGCTTTCTCGATGCGCCCATCCTGCTGCATAAAATAAAACAGGCGCTGGGCCGCTGCGTCCGATCCCCGGCCTTTGATTCAGGCATAGGAATCCTCGATATACCCCCGAACGAAAGCGGGATTGATAATCTGGTAGACCGCCCACTGCACCACCCTGTGAATGAATGCTTGCCACATAATCAGCCGGTCCACCGGATCGTGGATCACCTTTTTGCGGTATGGCCCCGGCCTGTAAGTCATGTCGATCAGGCTCTTTTGCAGATCGTGCAGGTTATCCTCCAAATTCGCGGAAAAGGCGAGAACCTCATCCCGAAAGCGCTTGTTTCTCCGAGCGTGGAGGTAGGCTTGGTACAGGTTGTCGTAGGCTGTGACCTTTTCTTTGATGTGCTTGATGGATTTCATGCCTAACTCCGAAAAAGTTTCATGTGTCACGGCTCTCGCCCGGTCTGGGCTACTGGCGGCTTCCATGAGATTTGATTTTCGCCATTCCTGGCAGGGGACAGGTCCCTTTATCCCCTCTGCACTGAAACAAAGCCCATAGGCTCTGAATATCCGGCTGCGAGGGTAAAGCGGCGCGGAAACCAACATTCCAGTCACTGTACCCGCGCGGGTTATTCAGATTGAGCGCGAACACGCCAGCCCCGGAGGTGTTCCACCAATTGCCGCCGCGCAAAGGAAGCTCCGACCTATTCCCAAAAAGTTCGTGTGTCACGGCGTTCGCCCGGCCTGTGGCCGGGTTACTAACGGCTTCCATGAGGGTTTTGTTTTTTGCCTATTTGGACGGCATGGAAACAGGCCCCTTTATCCCCTCTGCACTGACGCACAGCCCGTAGGCTTTGCGTATCTGGCTTTGAGGGTAGAGCGGCGCGGAAACCAACATGGGAGTTGCTAAGCCCGCGCGGGTCGTTGAAATCCAGCGCGAACACGCCAGCCCCGGCATCGTTGCCCCAGTAAGAGCCGCCGCGCAAAGTAAGCCGTTCATCGGCTCCGTTGTTCCCCCAGAAGTTATCCCCGGCGTAGTCATCCGCTGTTGCGCCATCCTCCGGCAGAAGGGCCATCGCCTGCATATACTTCTTGGTGAAATCCGAAAGTCCCAGGGCCGTTGTGCTGGCAAAGAGGGCATTCCGGCTGCTGTCGCTCTGACTGGTGATTGTCACCGCCCACTGCCAGTGGCTGGAAACAAAGTCCAGTTTCACGCTACCAGCTGTGGTACCCTGGCCGTTCGGCGCAATGAAGAGGTCATTGTAATTGGTGGCGGCGGCGTTGATGGCCCTCCACTGGGTAGAAGCGGCGCTGGTATCGCATTCCGGATCGGCGGCGTTGTTGTAAGGAATTACCTGCAGTTCGCCTTTGACCAGCCGCATTCCGGATACCCACTCCCAGACATTGCCGTTTAAATCGTAAATGCCGGAAATGTCCCCAGTATCGCTCCATGTGACCGGTCCGGTGCCTGTGGCTACCCGGCAGGTTGCGCCGTTGTTATCCTTCATGGTGGGAATGGCGATTCTCAGCGTTTCGGACGCATCTTTTCCGTAGTTGTTATTGCCCTTGGGCATTGTCCCGTTCTTTTTCGCCAACAAAGCGAGAAACGCCCACTCTGCCGCCGTGATGAGATGGTGGCCGTCCCCTTTGTTTTTGCAAGCCTGCACCGAGGCATCAAAGGTAATGTAGGCGGTCGGATCCTCGCCAGGGAGGCTATATGCACGGTTGCTGTGGGTCTTTGCCTGGAATTTGCCGATGGCGATCTTGTCATGCTGGATGCCGTTGATCAGGAAAGCAGGGTGGATGCTGCTGTCCCCACCGGCCAGAAGCGCACTCACCTGCTGGGCAGCTCGTTCCACATAAATGCCGGGAAGCCCCCGGTCATCGGTGATCAGCTTGTTGGTCGGGCAGACCATAGAAAGGGCCAGACCTGTCAAATCAAAATTAGCCATGATGTAATTCCTCCCTTACTGTTTTGCCAGCGGCAGATCATCCATGCTCCAAAGAGTCAGGGTGACTTCGCTCATATCCAGCGGCAGAGCTTCACGCTTGACGCTGTTGCGGCTCTCTCCGTCCATCGTACCGCCAGCGGCATCCTCGCCCTCTGCGGCCTCGATCTCGGTTTCGACATAAGCGATGGGCGGGATTTCCACCTGGGCCACATAATAGCGGCCCTTGCCCACGCCGATCACCAGATTCCTATCCTCATCGGCGCAAATGTCCACCTGCACGGGCCAGTCCCGCTGGCGGGTGTCGCACCGGATGGAGAGGTCATCGTCCCCGAAGATGAGCTTGTTCCCGCTCTGCTTCCAGTCGATTTTGGTGCCGGTGTTCTTCTCGACCACCTGCACATTTTTCTTTGCGGTTGCCATTAGGCCATACCTCCTTTGATTCTGACGGCCAGTTTCACACTGGAGCCGCTGCCTGTGTATGCGATCTTAAAGCCGTTCAGGGCTTTATCGCTGACGATAATTTCGCCCACCTGCCCATCGCTCTCCAAAACTTCAGCCTCCACGCTGTAAAACAGGTTTCGGCGAGTCTGGGTCATGGCCACAGTGCGGGGGCTGTCCACACTGGAATTGAAGGGGTACCGCTGGGTATTGGTCAGCGTGACTTCGTGCAGCTCCCCCATGACCTCGGCATCCACGCTGGCCTCATGCTCATCGTTGTGCCGCTGCTGGTGGAAGTTAGCCCAGGCGAGGATCTGCGCCGCCATGGTGGCGTCCTGGATACCATTCTCGATGTTGTTAAAATTGACCTGGTTTTGCGGGGTCCCGGTCTGGATGACCTCCCCGGGCACTTCCTCGTGGGTGTAGGTGCCGTCCCTGTTGGCGGTCACCCGGTAACGGTCTTCATACTGTGTTACCCGGTCCTGCCATTCCGTCTGGCTATACATTGTCCTGTCCCTCCTCGTATTCCTCTTCGTGCAGGTCGAAGGTGAAGCGGTAGAGAACACCCTCCTGCACACTTTTCACCTTGATGTCCTCCTCCTTCTCCGCCCAGAGCTTCCCGTCCTTGCTGTACAACTGGACGCCGGTGATGGTCACCTCCTCCTGGGCCTGGGGGATAATGGGGAAGTAGATCGCCACCCGCCCGTCCGCCATCCGCTCCCGGCGGCTGATCTGGGCGTCGTGCCAGGTCTCCCCAAGGCGGTACCTGGCGTGAGAAATCACCTGCTCCGTATGGAGCTTGTACCCCTCGATCGCGCTTTCTGTAAGCATATTGTCGCCTCCTTTTTATGATCTGCAGTAGGAGGTTCCACACATGGTCACCCTGTAGTGAAAACCCTCCGCCTCTGCCTCGGTTAAAAACGCCCCGGCCAACGCCGCACCGCCCCTCTCCCGGTCGGGGAAAGTCCCTGTCTCTTGCTTCCCGGAGCTGGGAACCGTATAGGGGTATCCCCTCATTTCTGTTTCCATGGGGAGCGCCCTGTCCTCCAGGCTGGCCCTGACAGCCCGCTGCGGGGAGGTGCCCGCTTCGGTCCTGCCGGCGGGAGAGGCGTTGTAGGGAAACCCCCGGGATCGGGCCTCCACCTTGATTTCCTCCTCGTTTAGACCGGGGAGCGAGGAACGGTAGGGCCGTGTCCCGGCCTGGGCCGCAGCGTATGGAAAGCCATCCGCCGCCGCCCGGATACCCAGCCCTTCCAGGGCGGCCCCGCCGCCCGTCTTGCGCTGTGGTATCGTCCCCGCCCTCTCTTTTCCGGTAAACCCTGCGTTATGCGGCCATCCATGGGCGGTGGAGCTTAACTCCAAACGCTCCTGTCCGGCTCCCCCGGGGGTGCTTCGCCATGGCCGGATGCCGCTGGCGGGCGCCTGGTAGGTATGGCTGGCGGTTTTCGTGTCCACTTCCAGCACCGATTCCTCCAGGCCGCCCCGCATATCCCGCCACGGCACCGTGCCGGCGTAATGCCGTCCGGTCCATCCGCTCCGGTACCGGTACCCATCCCCCCGGGTCCCGATGATAATGCCGATGCCGCACTGGAACACCAGGCCGTCCATATGGGCGCTGAACCGCTTGTAATAGTCCACCGTCCGCCGGATGGAAAAGCATTCCGCCGGCGCCCGGGACTGTGCCGTGTTCAGCGTCACCTGGAACCGGTACGGTTCTCCCCCGTAGTTGAACCACTCCTCTACCTCAGAGCCAGGGAAAACACTCCCCAGGGCCGCCTTGACCGCGTAAACAGTCCCCAGCCGCTTGTGGACCATCACGCTGCTCTTGATGACCGCCCGTTTTGCGGCGATGGGATAGTCATAGTCGTACCAGTCTACCTTCAGATCTCTGGCGAGGATGTCCAGCAGCGGTTCCTCCAGCCGGTCGATGTTGGGGAGGATACGAGCCCGGTCGATCTCCTCCAGCCGGCGGGCCAGAACCTCGGAGACGGTCTCCGCCAGCGCAACCACAGCCGCGTCCTCCCGCAGGGCCGGGGGAATCGTCCTCATGAAATTTTCCTTTGTCAGCCCGTGATTACTCATCCTCATAACCCCCGTTTGTCACCGTGACCGTACCTATCACCGCCACCTGGGGCGCGGTCCGCTCCCCGCCATCCCGGAGGACGGTGAACGCCGGGGAGGCCAGTTCCACCCGCTTGATCCCGGTGGCCATCAGCCGCCAGTACAGCTCTGAAGGGTTGATGTCCCGCCCCAGTTTGGCGCATTGCCACGAAACATACTCCGTCACCGCCGCCTGGACATCCGCCGCCACCGCTTCCGCGCTCTTGGCGGTCCCGGTCTGGATGTAGTAGGTAAAGTCGATGTCGTAATTTACCGGCTCCGCATCCTCCACGCTCACAAAGTCCGCCAGGGGCCGCACCTCATCGGCGCTGCACCGCTCCAGCACCTCCCGCTTGACCTCTTCGCCGGCAAGCGTCCCGTCCTTCATCAGTACATAAAGTTTGATCTCCCCCGGAACAGGGGAGACCACCGCCACATCGCCAATCTCGGTGTTGTCCTTTTTGGCAAAGTAGGCGTAGCTGCCCCTTGCTCCCGCGCTGCTGTATCCGTCCATGCTCAGACGCATCAGCTCGTAGAATTCCTCATCGGTGGCTCGGTCCGCCCCGCCGCCGGAGACGGTGATGTTGGCGCACTTCGAATAGTAGTCGTAGATGTCCACCAGCTGCTTGATCTGCCCGGCGGCATAGCCGTTCCCAATCACTCCCGTCGTCTGGCAGCGTACCGGGACATCGATGCTGGTCTCCCCTATGGGGATGTAGTGATCCTCCGTTGTTTCCCAGGTCAGCTCCCCGCCCTGGATACGGGTACCGGACCGGATGAGGATCGCTGTTTCCTGGGCTTTGGAGATCTGAAAGCGCATGGTGCAGACGGCGGCTTTTGCCTCGGGCCGATCCTGCTCGTAGAACATCTCCGCCAGGGCGTCCAAATTGTCTCCCTCCGCGCGGCTGGGGATGTTCTGATTCGCCGCGTAGTTGGTCAGCACCCGCTCCTGGATGAGGATATTCGCCACCCACTGGATAAATAGCCGTTCCGGGCTGGACGGGTGTACCGTGGTCTTGGTGATGGTCTCGTACATCGCCACAAGCTGTGTTTCGATCTCCCGGGTATCAGTTGGGATAAACTGGTATTCTGCATTCCTACTCAATGTTGATGTCCACCTCCACTGTGGGGATCAAGACGCCGGGCCGGGACGGGTCCTCCGAAAAGGAGACATCCAGCACGGTGGCCCTTGGTTCCCATCGCTCTATCGCCTCCCGCACCGGCGCCACCATCAGCACCTTTGCCACGGGCATAGGCTTGTCCAGAAAAGACCAGTCCAGCCCGAAATCCCGGTAAAGGGGAACCGTCCCCAGGGGCGTGGAAAGGATCACCGCGATGTTCTGGAGGACCGAATCGACTGTATTTTTTTCGTTCAGGTGGATCGCCTTCAGGTCCGTTGCGGAAACGGTGTAACTCATCGCCTACCCTCCCAGATATTCCTGCAAGGTGATCGAAACCGCTGCCGTATGCACATTGCCGTTCCGGTAGTGGGCCTTCGCCTCCATCTCGTGCTTTATGATGTTCCAGCGGTGCTTCCCGTAGCTTCTGGAGCCAATGGTCAGCGGCACCGCCTTCCCCCCGCGCTCAATATTCCGGATCTTCATCACCTCGGCGATGGGGTCTGTCCCCAGGTCGGAACACAGGGTGATGTCAAAGCTGATCTTTTCCGGGTCCGGGCCGGTAAACTCCGTAAGGGCGTCCGCCAGATGCCGCTCGTGAACGGCATATCGGGCGGAGCCGGACCACGCCAGGTTGTTCAGCGTCCGCACCGTGCTCTCCGAAACCTGAAAGACGATGCTCCCCAGGCAGCCGATGACCATACAAAATCCCTCCTCTCTCTTATGGCCAGATCTCCCCGAGGATGTAACCGTCCATGCCAAAACCGGGGAGATACAGACACAGGACGGTGGCGTTGATTTCAGGCATCCAAAGATGGGGACGGTTGACCAGTACGGGCAGGAGCGCCGAGGGAAAATCCATGTCTTGAAATTTGACACGGGCCACCCGTTTTGCCGGATCGACCCAGGTGACAGTGCCGACACGCACCAGGTTTTCCAGCGAGGTCTCCATTTCCCGATCCATCAATACCCCTCCAATACTCTCCGAATTTTGATCTGGGTCGTGTACCCGGAGCTTCCCACCGTGTGGGTCGCCTGGGTGATGATATACTTGCCGTTCCAGCCGCCCCACCCCTTCAGTTTCACGGTGATCCCTGCAACCAACCTGGGGTTTCCCGGCATGGTGAAACTGGCAGTCTTGGCGTAGCGGTTATGCCGGCGCAGGAGCTTTGCCGCCAGGGCCTTTGCCTCATCCTTGGTGGCCACTTTAGCGGTGATCTCCAGTTGCTGGTTGTTTTGTGCGTTTGCCTTATAATCCTCCACTTTGGCGACCCCCTCGATGCACTTCCCGTCCGGGCTGACACAGCTGACACGGCAGGAGGAATATTGCGTGCCCGCCATTCCCACACTCAGCTTGTATTTGGTGTAGGCGCCCCCGCCGTGGCGAATGGTAAACACCGGCGCTTTGGCCTCATAGGCCGCCTGGTCGAACAGCACCAGGCGGCGGTCGGTGGCCTTCAGCGAGATCCCCGCCTTGTGGCAAAGGGTCTCCAAAAATCGGATGTCGCTGGTCTTGACCTGCTCCACACGGGAATAGAATGGGTCATCCTCCGACTCGTACATACATTCCATGCCGTTTGCCGTGGCAATCTCCTTGGCGATCCCGGACAGGGGGTAGTTCTCCCACGCCTTGGACTTCTTGGTCTGGCGCACCTGGGAGCTGTAAGGGAGGGAGGTCCCCTTGATGGTGATGGTGGCCGGAGGCCCGGAGGCCGTTACGCTGTCCAGCTCAAACTCGCCGCAGGGCAGGACCCTATCCCTGCCCCTTCCCGTCCAGTTTTCCGGGATGATCACCGCGTTGATCTTAAACCCGCAGGCCACATCATTTCCTTTAGCGGTTCCCCCCAGCTTTTGGATGTCGCTCTCGTTCACCCAGCCGTACACATTGGAGGTGCCGTCTGTGTGGATCACATGCCACGGGTGGAGGCTCCCGGGGTTATGCAGGGTGATCTTTGCCGGGCCTGGCCGCGCCGCATATCCCGCATTACTGGTGGACCCGATATAATGCCATGACCCGGTAAACTGCACCAGGTCGCCCACCGCAAGATCGCCCCCGCCCCCAGCGGATGTGGAGGAGGCCGCATCGATGGCCTCGTTCAGCCACTCCTCCATCCAGATCCCGTCCCGGTCATGCACCTGGATCTGGATCTCGTCTGTCTCATCTTCCTCGTTATCCACATAGGTCAGGGACAGGAGATAGGGGCGGATGGAGCCCGTGATGTCGGCCCCGTCAAAGGTTACTTTTACATCGGTGCGGCGGGCCAGGTCTTCTTTACTCACAGGCATACCCTCCTCGAAATTTTTACGCAAAGTTGTGTATTTTTTCTTTGTGTTCCCTTGATAAATTGTGTAATGTTGTGTATAATAAGATTGTCAGGAGGGAACGATATGAACCCGCGAAAAGAAACGGTCAGCATCCTTGTGGAGAACGGATTCTTCCTTGCAAGGCACGGCAGCAACCACGACATCTACTTCCACCCGGAAAGAAAGATCACCATCCCGGTCAAACGGCACAACTTCGATGAGGACGACCGGCGATACATCCTCAGAGAAGCCAAGATCGACCAAAAACAGCAGGGAAAGCGGAAGAGCAGAAAATGACCCTTCCGCTCCCCCGGAGCATAGAAGGAGGTTAGACCATGCGCTATACTTTTACCGCTGTTATCACCCCGGAAGAGGGAAAGTGCTATGTCCGCGTCCCGGATATTCCGGGCTGCGTGACCACCGGCAGGGATATTGAGGACGCGGTTGCCCAGATCACCGATGCTCTGAGCGGGTGCCTGGTGGTCTGGGAGGACCAGGGGCTCCCCGTCCCCCCCGCCACCATCCAAAAGGACATCCCCCATGACGCGGCGGATGTGCTGACCCTTGTCAGTGTCGACACCATCGCATACCGGGCAAAGACCGACACCCGCGCAGTACGCAAGAATGTTTCTATCCCCGCATGGATGGCAAACATGGCTGAACGAAGGGGTATCAACTGTTCCAAGGTTTTACAGGATGCCCTGGCACAGCAGCTCTCCTGACAGACGCCGCCCCGGAAATACCGGGGCGGTTTCATTTTGATTTTTTCCAGGGCGGCAGTGACTTATCCGCTTCCGCGCTGATCTCCGGCAGGGTCAGAACGATCCCGGCCGGGAAAATATAATACTCCCGGTACCGCAGATTGGCGGCGATGAGCCTATCGGTATAGGCTGTATCTCCCAGCTGGGAATAGGCGATACGATCCCACATATCCCCCTGGGCGGTGGTGTAGGTATTTGCCATTAGTAAGCCTTCCTTTTTGCGTCTTCTTCGATACCATTCAGGCGGTCTATAACCATCTCAACGATGTCATTGGCGCTTGCGCTCAAAGCGGACACGGTTTCCTGTGTGGCGTTCCCTTCGATATGGATTGTCAACTGGATCGTGGGGGAAGAGCTGTTCCCCCCGGCCGCAAAGTCGCCTATAGCAGAAACAGCAGGCGCGGCATCGGCCTGGAGGGCGGCCGTCTTG
>JAAWGY010000015.1 GCA_022795575.1 Angelakisella sp.
TCGTGCCAAAAACACAAGCCCTGCCATAATTATAGTCAACCTGGGGAGTTTCGCTCCTGCGGGAGCGACCAGGGCCTGCGCGGCCCTGGACCTGCGGCCGGGTAGCCCCGGCGGGCACAACCAGAGGGACAGGCCAAGTTGTACTCGCTTACCCCCGCCGCTTGACACCAACAGACCTTCATTATACAATAAGTTATCTAATTTGGGGCCCGCCCCCGCCCGCTGCAAAGGAGACTACCCATGAAAAAACGCCTCGCAAGCCTGCTCCTGGCCCTGGCCGCCCTCACCGCCTGCGCCACCGCCCCGGAGCAACCCTCCCAGCCCGCCCCTGCCCCCCCCGCCCAACAGGACCAACAGAGCACCGCCTATACCTTCACCGATGCCCTGGGAAATACCGTCACCGTGGACCGCCCCCAGCGTGTGGTAAGCTTCTACGGCTCCTTTGCAGAAATGTGGGTGCTGGCCGGCGGTACCCTCGTCGGCACTACCGATGATGCCATCACCCAGCGGGAGCTCCCCCTGGGGGACAACGTAACCGTCATCGGCGGTACCAAAACCCCCAACCTGGAACTTGCCCTGGGCCTGGAACCGGATTTCGCCCTCCTCTCCGCCGATACATCGGACCATGTCCAGGCCGCCGAAACCCTCCGGGCAGCAGGCGTCCCCTGCGCCTTCTTCCGGGTGGATTACCTGGAGGACTACCTTGCCGCCATGGAGATCTGTACCGCCATCACCGGCCGCAGCGATCTGTATGAACAGAACGCCCAAAGGGTGGAGCAGCAAGCCCAGGCCGTCATCCAACGAGTGCGCCCCCGCCTGGCCCAAAATCCCCCCACCGCCCTGCTGATCCGTGCCTATTCCACCGGGGCCAAAGCCAAGGGGATGGATAACTTAGCCGGAGTGATCCTCCACGAGCTGGGGGTGAAAAACCTGGTGGAGGACCACCCCAGCTTGCTGGAGGAGCTGAGCATGGAGGAGATCATCGCCGCCGACCCGGATTATATCTTTGTCACTACTATGGGCAGCAGCCAAAAGGCCCTGGACGCCCTGCGGGACGGTATCCAGTCCAACCCCGCCTGGGCCAGCCTCTCCGCCGTCCAGAATGACCGGTATATCCTCCTGCCAGAGGACCTGTTTCATTATAAGCCCAATGACAGATGGGGGGAAAGCTATGCCTATCTTGCCAATATCCTCTGCCCGGAGGGGTAACGGCGCCATGCTGCTCCCCGCCCTCTGCGCCCTGCTCCTGCTGCTGGCCCTGGCCTCGGTCTGCCTGGGCTCGGTGCGGGTGCCCCTGCGGGATGTGCTCTCCGCCCTGTGGGGAGGGGAGGTCCCCCCCCGGTCCTACAATATTATCCGCCACGTCCGCCTGCCCCGGGTGCTGGCCGCCCTGTTGGTGGGGGCCGCCCTTTCGGTGAGCGGCGCGGTGCTCCAGGCGGTGCTGATGAACCCCCTGGCGGGGCCCAATATCATCGGGGTAAACGCCGGCAGCGGCTTTTTTGTCCTGGGGGCGGCGGTGCTGCTGCCCGGGCGGTGGGATATCATCCCCCTGGCCGCCTTCGCCGGGGCCCTGCTGGCCTGCGGCATCATCTACGGGCTGGCCGTCACCACCGGGGCCTCCCGCATCACCATTGTGTTGGCGGGGGTGGCGGTAAGCGGCTTCTTCGGCGCCGGCTCGGACGCCATCACCACCCTGGTCCCCGACGCCTGGACCGGGGCCAGCACCTTTTTGGTGGGGGGATTCGCCGGCGTCACCATGGAGAACGTCCGCTTCGCCCTCTGGTATATCGTCGTCGGGCTGGCCCTGGCCCTCCTCCTCTCCCACGATATGAACATCCTTGCCCTGGGGGAGGAGACCGCCCAAAGCCTGGGCCTTTCGGTGAAGCTCTGCCGCCTGCTCTTTATCCTGACGGCGGCGGTGCTGGCCGGCGGGGCGGTAAGCATCGGGGGGCTGCTGGGCTTTGCGGGCCTCATCGTCCCCCACGCCGCCCGTTTTTTGGCCGGGGAGGACAACCGGGTGCTGATCCCCGCCTCCGCCCTGCTGGGGGCCTCCTTTGTGGTGGGGTGCGATCTCCTCAGCCGCCTGCTCTTCGCCCCCTACGAGCTGCCGGTGGGCATCCTCCTGAACTTCCTGGGGGGGCCCTTCTTCCTCTGGCTGCTGCTGCGGGAAAGGAGGCACAGGACCCGATGAGCAAAACACCCGCCCTCTCCCTCCGGGGGCTTTCCGGGGGGTACCACGGGGAGGCGGTGGTCCGGGATGTCACCCTGTCCCTGCCCGCCGGACGCTTTACCGCCATCCTGGGCCCCAACGGCTGCGGCAAGTCCACCCTGCTGCGCCTCTGCGCCGGCCTGCTGCGCCCCTTTTCCGGCCAGGTGCTGCTGGGGGGCCGGGAGCTTTCCGCCATCCCCCGCAAGGAGCTGGCCCGGCTGGTATCGGTGCTGCCCCAGGGGCGGCCTGTCCCCGGCATCCCCGCCGAGGCCCTGGTGGCCCACGGGCGGTTCCCTTACCTGGGCTACCCCCGGCGGATGGGCCAAATTGACCGGGACAAGGTGGCGGAGGCTATGGCCCTCGCCGGGGTAACGGAGTACCGCCACAAAAGCGTGGCGGAGCTTTCCGGCGGGCAGCGGCAGAAGGTGTACTTTGCCATGGTGCTGGCCCAGGACACCCCCCTCACCCTGCTGGACGAGCCCGCCACCTACCTGGACCTGAACCACCAGCTGGAGCTGATGGCGCTGATCTCCCGGCTGCGGGACCAGGGCAGGACGGTGGCGGCGGTGCTCCACGACCTGCCCCAGGCCCTGGAATGGGCCGACTACCTTGTTGTGATGGAGGAGGGCCGCTTGGCCGGCGCCGGGACGCCGGAGGAAATCTTCCGGCAGGGGGTGCTGGAGAAGGTCTTTGGCCTTGCCTGCCGCCGGATTGAGCTTGACGGGCGGCAGCGGTATTTCTTTACACAGCAGGCAGGCGGCGATGGATAACATGGTCCGGTTAGTCCCCAAAGGATTGTGTGTTTCCTCCAAACAGGGACATATATTTCACCTTTTCTCCCGGTTTCCACAGAAAAACGGGTTGCCATTCATTAGTTTTTCCAGTATAATAAAAATATCTGGTTTTTATGCAATAAAATGACGGCTTTTATCGTACTATATAGTATGACAAAAGCCGGAGGATTTTATGTAAGTTTTTTCCGGAAGCAGGAAAGGGAGGTCAGAAAAAAGAATGAAGCGGATTCTTGCAATGATGACAGCGGCGCTGATTGTGGCGTCGATGATGGCAGTGACAGCCTTCGCGGCTGACGACGAGGGCACTGTCTGCGATCCCAGCGAGGTCCATGGCGGCGAAAAGGTTACGATTGATACCTATTACTTTGTTTATACCGATAAGGACGGCACCGAGTACCGGCTGGACGACAGCCTGGATGTGGATTATTACAGCAAAGTAACCCCTACATGGAAAAAGAACGGCAGCATGGTGGAGCAGGTCTACTATAACGACGGGGACAGCTATGTCACCCTGGTGATCAAGGCCGGAATCAACACCAGCGTCAGCAAGAACATCATCGGCCAGCTGAAGATCCGTGACACCGAGGCCAGACGCAACTATGTCTGCAAGATCGAGGAAGGCGACCTGGTGGTCAAGGGGATCGACGAAAAAGAGAATATGTACGAGGACGGCGACAAGGAGTTCAGCCTCCCCTGGGATTACCAGACAAAGAAGGTGCGCTTTGTCACCGATGACGGCGCGAAATACGGCACCTTTACCGCCGAATTCGACAACGACGAGGGGGACCACATCGCAAAATTTGTCACCAAGGTGGTGGACCAGTCCGCCCTCTACCTGGGCTTTAACGAGACCGAAAACATTGCCCTGATGAAGAAATTCCCGGACGCCAATATGCGGTTCATCAACTGGACCCGCCCCAAGTTTGAGCTGAAGGGCAAGCTTTCCATCTACATGGAGTCCGACGAGTACATCTACGGCATCAACACCGATGACACCCTCTACCGCCTGGGCGGCACCTGGGACAGCGATAACGATGCCTATGTCATCAGCACCGACACCCTGGGCAGCTATGTCATCAGCGATACCCAGCTGGTCAAGACCGGCTCCTCCGGCGGCACCACAACCACGCCCCCCCCGGCCAGCAGCACTGCTCCCAAGCCCAGCAGCACTACCCCCAAGCCCAGCAGCAGTGTGGCCCCGCCGCCCTCCTCCAGCGTGGCCCCGCCCCCTTCCTCCAGTGTGGCGCCTCCCCCCTCCTCCAGCCAGCCCGCCCTGGAGTCCAGCAGCTCCGAGCCTGCCCCGGAATCCTCCGAGCCCCCCGATGTGGGCGGCGCTGCCCCGGACCCGGGGCCCAGCCGGCCGGCCAGCACCACCCCCGATGACGACGATGATGAGGACGAAGACGACGAGGACGAGGACGAAAAGAAGGGCTTCCCCATTATCCCGGTGCTTTTGGGTGTGCTGATCCTGGTGGTGGTGGTCTGCACCATCGTTGTCCTGGGCAACCAGGGCGGCGGACGCCAGCGGAAAAAGCGCTTTGACGACTGGGACGACTAACCACAAGGGCGCAGCCGACAGAACAACAAACCGGTAACGGAAAAAGCAGCGGAGGCGCAGAGCAAGCGCCTCCGCTGCTTTTGCAACAGGGGAGCCTTGGCAAGCAACGCTTCCGGTGGTCTTCTTCCCTTTTTGCCACAGGGCCCTGCATGGGCGCAAGGGTAAGCAAGGGGAAATTTCGGAGGATGGGGTTATGAAAAGAGCAGCAGACGACTTTTCAAGCTGGCGATTGCAACAGGAGAATATGTCAAAGCCGTTTCCGTATCTGTTCCCGCAGATGCCGCCCCGGTTCCGGCGATGCTGTGCATTTATGAAAGCAGTATTTCTGATACAATGGGGATGCTTTGCCGCTTTTTGTACTTGCGGTATAGTGCTGTTCGTTCCCGTGGTCATTGGGGGCAAGAATATGGAAATGGGCGCTATGATAGAGAGCAAACCGTTTCTGGCGTTTTTCATTGTGGCGGCTGCTGTCTCGCTCCCGATTTTCTTTGCAGCGATTCCCTTTGGCTTTACCCCAAAGGTTTTTTGGCGGTGTCCATGCTGCGGGCAGCCCTTTCCGTATTATGCCCCAACACGGGGGGATAGCTTGAAAAGGAAAGAGTGCTTGCAGACGATGAAGGAGCACCATATCAAATATGCAAAAGTAAGATTTTGCCCGCTAATCCTTCCGTCTGTCTGCCCGGAATGTAAATGCAAGTTTTTTGAGATGACCGGTGATGAACCAACGTCCATCTGGCCGTGAAGGATGCCAATACCGGCGCGGGTTCTCCTTACCTGTGGCGGGTGAGGCAAAGTCTACCGGTAGCCGCAGCAGTTGTGGAGCAGCGGCGCGGGTGCCTCTTGACAACCCCCTTGCGGCTGTGTTATCCTAATAGCCGGCGGCAAAGGCCGCTTTACCACAAAACTGATAGGAGTTGGGAATTTGAGAAAGTAATCTGATCCGTAACAACGAGGACAGCCGGCGGGCGGGAGCGTTTGGGTTCCGGCCTGGTTTTCGGCGACCTCCGGACGGAGCAGACGGCTTTTTCTCCCCCGGCTCTTTTTTGCGTCCCGGGCTTTTTGCGCCGGGGCGCGGCCTGCCGCCGGGGGCTCCTCTGCCCTCCGGCGGCTTGGCTTTTTGCGGGGAAGAATCCTTCCCCTTTTGGCGGAGGTGCTTTTTTATGTCACAGATTCTGGTACAAAACCTTTCCTTTACCTATCCCGGCTCCCATCTTCCGGTGTTCCAGGGGCTGGAGCTTTCGCTGGACAGCCGCTGGCGGCTGGGGCTGGTGGGGCGCAACGGACGGGGCAAAACCACCCTGCTGCGGCTGCTGGCCGGGGAATTGCAGCCGGACGAGGGGGGGAGCATCCAATGCCCGGTGCCGGTGAGCAGCTTTCCCTTTCCGCCGGGGGATACCTCCCGCCCGGCGGGGGAGGTGGCCCGGGAGGCGGTGGCTCCCTTCCGGGCCATGGAGGAGGGGATGGCCGCTGCCATCGCAGACGGGGGGGCCGAGGCGCTGGCCCGGTACGGAGAGCTGGAGGAGCGCTACCAGGCCACCCAGGGCTATGTTATCGACGAGCTGATCCGCCGGGAGGCAGGGCGGCTGGAGGTGCGGGAGGAGGCGCTGAGCCGGCCCTTTGACACCCTTTCCCCCGGGGAGCGGGTCAAGCTGCTGCTTGCGGCGCTGCTGCTGCGCCCGGCGGGCTTCCTGCTGATCGATGAGCCCACCAGCCACCTGGACACCCGAGGGCGACGGGTGGTGGGGGAGTACCTGGCCCAGGGGGGCAAGGGCTTCCTGCTGGTCAGCCATGACCGGGACTTTTTGGACGCCGCCACAGACCACACCCTGGCGCTGAACCGCACCACCACCGACCTAATCCAGGGAAATTACTCGGTGTGGGAGGGGGAGAAGGACCGCAGGGATGCCTTCGAGCTGGCCCGGCACCAAAAGCTGCGGAGGGAGGCGGTGCGGCTGGAGAGCGCCGCCCGGCGGACCTCGGGGTGGTCTGACACGCTGGAGGCCACCAAAAAGGGATTGGGCCAGGACAGCGCCAGCGGCTTGCGTCCGGACCGGGGGCACATTGGGGCCAAGTCCGCCAAGATGATGAAGCGGGCCAAGGCCATTGAGGAACGGCGCCGGGAGGCACTGGAGGAGACCAAAACCCTTTTGCGGGACCTGGAGGAGCAGGAGCCGCTGAAGCTGCATCTGCTGCCTGTCCGGCGGCAGCTGCTGGTGCGGGCGGACGGGATCTCGGCGGACTACGGGGCGGGGCCGGTGTTTCCGCCGGTTTCCTTTACGGTGGGGCCGGGGGAGCGGCTGGCGCTGACCGGGCCCAACGGGTGCGGGAAATCTACGTTGTTAAAGCTGATTGCGGGGGAGGAGATTGGCCACACGGGGACGCTGTGGCGGGCGGGGGAGCTGGTTATTTCCCGGCTGGCCCAGGACTGCTCGGGGCTTTGCGGGAGTCTTTCCGATTACGCGGAGGCCCAGGGGGTGGATGGGGACTTGATGCGGGCTATTCTGCGGAAGCTGGATTTCCCCCGGGAGCTGTTGGGGTTGCCTATGGACGGGTACAGCCAGGGGCAGAAGAAGAAGGCGGCGTTGGCGGCGAGTCTGGCGAAACCGGCGCATCTTTTTCTATGGGATGAGCCGCTGAATTACATTGATTTGCTATCCCGGCGGCAGCTGGAGGAGCTGTTGACGCAGCATCAGCCGGCCCCGGCCATGGTGATGGTGGAGCATGACGCTTGGTTTTTGCGGCGGGTTGCGGAGCGGACCTGTCCGGTGGGGGAGGGGTGACAGGGGCGGCAGAGGGCGCTACGGGAAAGGAAGCGGCCTGTGGGACAGGCTGCTTTGCAACCCCTCCCCCTCTCTGCAAATGAAATTTTCCGCCCCGCGCCTTTCAAATTTTATTCAAAACTAAACCAGTATCAAGAAAAAGTTTTAACATATATGCCAAAAACCCGCGGCCCCTACATCCAATATTTTCTGATTTACCACTGTAACGAAAAAAAGTATTGCAAAACCCCGAATTTTGTTGTATCCTATTATTCATAAAAAATTCAAGGTTTCGGCGGGCTGGCTTTGTCCCCGTCCAGGAGGTAGTGTCCTATGCGAAGATACATCATAAAGCGTATCGCCCTCATGCTCCTGCTGCTGCTGGGTATGAGCTTCATTGTGTTCGCCAGCCTCTATATCGCCCCCGGCGATCCGGCAACCATGGTGGCCGGCCCCAGTGCCACCGATGAGGATATCGCCGTCGTCCGGGCCAGCCTGGGGCTGGATAAACCCTTCCTGGTCCAGTATTTTATGTACCTGCGGCGGCTGGTAACACTGGACCTGGGCAATTCCTATACCTCCCGCCAGCCTATCCTAAGCGAGATCCTCGTCCGCCTGCCCAATACCCTGAACCTGGCCTGCGCCGCCATGATCCTGGCAGTGTTCATCGGCATCCCCTGCGGTATCATCACCGCGATGAAAAAGGATACCGCCGTGGATAACGCCGTAACCACCAGCTCCCTCATCGCCTTGTCTATCCCCAACTTCCTCCTGGGTACGATTTTGATGTACATCTTCGCCGTCAAGCTGGGCTGGCTGCCGGTGGGCGGTATGACCCATTACTTCTGGACCCCCATCGGCATCAAGGAGGCCATCCTCCCCGCCTTCGCCCTGGCAACCGGTACCATCGCCAGCTTTATCCGCCTGGGCCGCTCCGCTATGCTGGATGTCCTCCAGTCGGATTACATCCGTACCGCCCGCTCCAAGGGCCTGCGGCGCAACACCGTCATCGTGGGCCACGCCCTGCGCAACGCCCTCATCCCCCTTGTCACCCAGTTCGGTACCAGCTTCGGCGGGTTGCTGGGCGGCGCCATCATCACCGAGCAGGTGTTTGTCATCAACGGCATCGGTACCTATCTGATCAATGCCATTCGTAATTATAATTACCCCGTGGTGCAAAGCACGGTGCTGGTCATCGCCACCATGTTTATCCTCATCAACCTGGCGGTGGACCTCCTGTATTGTGTCATCGATCCGCGGATTAAGTACGAAGGATAAGGGGGTGGACACCATGAATGAGGTAAAACGCAGCAGCCAAATCCGGATTGCCCTGGATAAGCTCCTGAAGAACAAGTTGGCCGTCGTCTGCTTTGTGGTACTGGTGGTGGAGGTGGTGATGGTGGCCCTGGCCCCCTGGATCGCCCCCTTCAGCTACGAGGAGCAGGACCCCTCCATCCGGCTGCGCCCCGGCTTTTGGGGCCAGTGGACGGTGGAAACCGACCCCCAGGCCGAGGGCTACAAGCCCAACGAACAGTATGTCCCCGGCCATTACCTGGGCACCGATAAATACGGGCGCGATGTCTATTCCCGCCTCCTCTACGGCGGCAGGGTGTCGCTGCTGGTGGGCTTTGTCTCCACCGCCATGGGACTGGTGGCCGGCACCGTCTGCGGCCTGCTGGCCGCCTACTACCCCAAGCTGGATAACCCCATCATGCGGGTGATGGACCTGCTCTTTACCTTCCCCAGCATCCTGCTGGCTATGCTGATTATCGCCATGCTGGGGGTAAACGCCTTTAACACCATGCTGGCCATCAGCGTTTGGTCCATCCCCTCCTTTGCCCGGATGGTCCGGGGCAAGGCTTTACAGGTAAAGGAGGAGGACTACATCATGGCCACCCGCTCCCTGGGGGCCAAGGATTCCCGGATCCTCTTTGTCCATATCCTCAAAAACTGCCTGCCGGTGATTATCGTCACCGCCACCATGCGCATCGCCTCCTCCATCATCTCCATCTCCACCCTCAGCTACCTGGGGATGGGGGTGGCGCCCCCCATGCCGGAGTGGGGCGACATGATCTCCGCCGGCAAGGAGTACCTTTGGAACCACCCCAGCCTCACCTTTATTCCCGGCATCACCGTGATGGTGACGGTCATCTGCTTCAACATCCTGGGCGATAAGCTCCGGGATATCCTGGACCCCAGCCTCAAGGATTGATTTTGGTTGTCTGTCAGCAATGACTCTCAATAAAGCACAGCTATTTTGCAAAAAACCGTAAAGGAGAGAAGAAAATGAAGAAACTGCTTTGTGTCGCCCTCGCCCTGACCTTGGCTGTCAGCCTGTTGGCCGGCTGCGACGGCACCACCACGCCCCCGGCCGCTACCGGGAACAGCACCCCTGCCGCAGGCGGCGACGCCGGCGCCGGCGCCGGGGCCCCCCAGGACAAGATGTTCAACGTCGCCCTTACCGCCCCCTTCACCGGCTTTGACCCCCTGCGGACCAACGACTCCGCCTCCACCTATGTCAATGCCCAGATCTACGAGACACTCTACCGCATCGACCCGGTGACAGGCGAGTACATCTGCCTGCTGGCCGCCGAGCTGCCCCAGTTCTCCGAGGATGGCCTTACCGCCACCATCAAGCTCCGGGACGGCATCAAGTTCCACGACGGCACCGACTTTAACGCCGAGGCGGTAAAGTACACCTTCGAGCTCATCAAGGACCCCGAGTTCGGCTCCGCCCGGGCCTCCATCGCCGGCTCCATCGATTCCATCGAGTGCCCCGATGACACCACCGTGGTCTTCCACCTCACCTATGAGGACGGCGTCCTGGTGGCCAAGCTGGCCCACACCAACTCCGCCATCGTCTCCCCCACCGCCCAAAAGGGACAGGACCTGATGGTGAACCCCTGCGGCACCGGCCCCTATAAGTTCGTCAGCTCGGTTTCCGGCTCCAACGTGGTGCTCACCCGCAACGACGAGTATTGGGGCGAGGCTCCCGACATCAAGGATGTCACCATGACCATCATCGCCGAGGAATCCACCGCCATTGCCCGGATGGAGACCGGCGAGGCCGACTTTATGCCCAACGTCACCGTGGAGCAGGTCTCCCGCATCGAGGGTATCCCCAACGTCAAGTTCGAGACCTCCGAGGCCGCTCAGATCTACTATATGTGTATGCGGGGCAGCTCCTACAAAAACCCCGTGATGGCGGAGAAGGAGTTCCGCACCGCCCTGGCCAAGTCCATCGATAAGGAGGGCTATGTCCAGTACATCATGGAGACCTACGCCGACGCCGCCGAAAGCGTCCTTGGCCCCAAGATCACCGGCTTTGCCGAGGAAGCCGTCACCCACAACATCGCCTACGACCCCGAGGGGGCCAAGGCCATCCTGGATGCCCACCCCGGCTGGGCCGACGAGGAGATCTCCTTCCTGGTGCCCAGTACCCCCGGCTACCAGAACATGGGCGAGTACTTCCTGGCCAACATGAAGGCCGCCGGCTTTAACAACGTCAAGTACGAGAGCATCGACTGGGCCGCCTGGCTCAACGAGAGCAAGACCGACGGTCGCTTTGATGTCACCCTGGCCGCCTGGTCCAATGTCACCCGGGACGGCTCCGAGCTGATGGAGCCCAACTTCCACACCGTCAACGGCCAGAAGCGGATCCGCTACGCCGGCGATGACGGCGCCAAGGTGGATAGCTTTATCGATAACAGCAAGACCACCTCTGATATGCAGGTGCGGTCCGAGAACCTGCTGAAGGTCAACGCCCTGCTCCAGGACGAGGCCTATGTCCAGCCCATCTACCACGGCATCAACCTTTACGCCTACAACACCGCCTACACCGGCGTTACCCGGGATCCCGGCGGCACCTTCTACCTGAAGGACATCAAATACGCCGGCTAAGCAGCCGATCCCCTCTCCCCGCCCCGGGGCCTGCGCTCCGGGGCGGGGGAGGTCCCCCCGGTGTATGTTAAGCCCGGCTCTCCGCTGCGGCGGAGGGCGAGGCTTAGAATATACCGCACTCTGGCGATTCTGCCGCCGTCCTCTGCGCAGCGGCGCGGATTGAAATGGAGGATAGTTTCATGGGCAAAAAAGTGCTCGAGGTCAAGGACTTAGTCACCACCTTCCGCATCGATAAAAAGGAATACGAGGTCATCCGGGGCATCTCCTTTGACATCGAGGAGAACGAAACGGTCTGCATGGTGGGGGAATCCGGCTGCGGCAAGTCGGTGACAACCCTGGCGGTGATGGATCTGCTCCCCGGCAACGGCCGCATCGTTTCCGGCAGCATCAAGCTGGCGGGGCAGGAGCTTACCACCATGTCCCCCAAGGAGCGCAACGCCCTGCGGGGCAGGCAGATGGGGATGATCTTCCAGGAGCCCATGACCGCCCTGAACCCCCTGCTCACCATCGGCCGCCAGATGACCGAGGGGCTGATGCTCCACCTGGGGATGGGCAAGCAGGAGGCCCACGCCGCCGCCGTCTCCTACCTGGAGAAGGTGGGCATCGCTAACCCGGAGGACCGGATGCGCCAGTACCCCTTCCAGCTTTCCGGCGGGCTGCGGCAGCGGGTGATGATCGCCATGGTGATGGCGGTGCGCCCCAGCCTCCTTATCGCCGACGAGCCCACCACCGCCCTGGACGTCACCATCCAGAAACAGGTGCTGGTCCTCCTTAACAAGCTGAAGAAGGATGTCAGCACCGGCATCCTCTTTATCACCCACGACCTGGGGGTGGTGGCGGAGATCGCCGACCGGGTGATCATCCTGTACTCCGGCCGCAAGGTGGAGGAGGGCCCCATCCACAACATCTTCGCCCGGCCGCTGCATCCCTACACCGTCGGCCTTATGAAGGCGGTGCCCAACGTGGACGAGGACGACTTCGACATCCAGCCCATCCCCGGGGTGTTCCCCAACATCACCGAGGAGATCGGGGGCTGCCGGTTCCACCCCCGGTGCCCCTACGCCACCCAGCGCTGCCGCCAGGAGATCCCGGCGGAGCTGACGGTGGAGCCGGGACATACCGTCTGCTGCCACAAGGTGGCGGAGGAGCTCAGCGGTAAGGAGGTGCGGGCATGAGCGGGCAACGCAAAAAGCTTTTGGAGCTGCGCAAGCTGAAGAAATACTTCCCGGTTCGCCGGGGCGTCGCCATCAAGGCGGTGGAGGACGTCACCTTCTCCATCTACGAGGGGGAGAAGTTCGGCGTGGTGGGGGAGTCCGGCTGCGGCAAATCCACCCTGGGCCGGGTGATCCTCCAGCTCTATCCCCAAACCAGCGGGGCCTGCATCTACTACGGCCAAACCAGGGATGAGATGTGCCCCCAGTACCTGGCCAAAGAGGTGGCCCGCATCACCGATTACCAGCGCAAGGCCACCGAGTTCTACCAAAAGTCCCTGGTGCTGCAAAAGAAGGCCGACGCCCTGCGGGTGGAGGCCGACGCCCTTTCCGCCATGGGCACCGACCGGGAGGTGAAGAAGGAGGCCCGCCTCCAGAAGCGGCTCAGCGAGCTGGAGTTCCAGGCCCACGAGCTGCGCAAGGACGCCTCCCGCCAGCTCCGGGAGGGCTCCCGGACGGTGGGCTCCCTCATCCTCTGCAAGGACCTGCCCAAGGTCCAGGAGCTCTTTACACAGGCCCAGAAGGAGACGGTGGCCGCCTCCGCCGCCATCAAAAAGTACCGGGAGTACGAAAAGCAGGCCGCCGAGGCGGAGGTAGCCGGCAAGCCGGACCCCGCCCTCCGGGACAGGATGGAGACCGCCAAGCGGGAGGCGGTGGCCCACCGGGATACCGCCCACGGCCTGCGCCAAAAGGCCTTTGACGACTACCGTGGCAAGGACATCCTCCCCATTACCGAGCGCACCCAGGACCCGGCCTACCAGGATAAGCTGGACCGCAACTACGAGACCGGCATCAACCTGGGCAAGCTTACCCGGGAGGAGATGCGGGAGCTCCGCCGGGAGATGCAGATGATCTTCCAGGACCCCGCCGCCTCCCTGGACCCCCGCCAGACGGTGGGCAAGTCCATCGAGGAGGTCTTTGTCATCAACACCGACCTCCCCGCCCAGGTCCGCAAGGAAAAGACCATGGAGCTGCTGGAGAAGGTGGGGCTCAAGCGGGAGCACTACTGGTCCTATCCCAACACCCTTTCCGGCGGGCAGAAGCAGCGGGTGGGCATCGCCCGGGCCATCGCCCTGGACACCAAGTTTGTGGTGCTGGACGAGTCGGTCTCCGCCCTGGACGTTTCGGTCCAGGCGCAGATTCTCCAGCTTTTGGGGGAGCTCAGCGCCGAAAAGCACCTGACCTACTTCTTCATCACCCACGACCTGGGGGTGGTCAAGCACTTCTGCGACCGTATCCTGGTGATGTACCTGGGCAACGTCTGCGAGCTGGCGGAATCGGCTGCGCTGTTCCATAACCCCCTGCACCCCTACACCCAGTCGCTGCTGGCGGCGGTGCCCCGGCTGCGGGTGGGGGAGGAGCACTCCACCGAGTCGGTGCTGGAGGGGGATGTCCCCAGCGCCATGAACCCGCCCAAGGGCTGTCCCTTCCACACCCGGTGCAGCCAGTGCATGGAGATCTGCGGCAAGGAGCGGCCCCCCGTTGTGGAGGCGGAGCCCGGGCACTTTGTGGCCTGCCACCTTTTTGACAAATGATTAAAGGGCGTTTTTCGCGACAAACGGAGGGGCCGGTGCCCCTCCGTTTCGTTGTGGAGAGGGCAAGGCTCTTAGGCCGGTGGTCCCAAAATGCGCCCGCCCCCAGCGCCTACGGCGCGCGGCGGGCTGTTTTGGGGAGAAAGGCCCTACCCCTAACCCCGGCCGCGGTTTGCGCTTCCTGGCAAGCAGAGCAACAACCCGCCATTGGCCCATCCTCACCCAAAAGCAACTGTTAAAAACCGCGGCCTGACGGCCTACAACAGAACGGCAGGGCCTGTGCCAAAAACACAAGCCCTGCCGTTATTATAGCCGTCCTGGGGAGTTTCGCTCCTGCGGGAGCGACCAGGGCCTACGCGGCCCTGGACCTGCGGCCGGGTAGCCCCGGCGGGCACAACCTGTGGGGTACGCTGCTGCCTTACTCCATCCGTCGCAGCGCCGTCACCACCTTCATAATATACGCCATCTCCGGCAGGGGGTCCGCCGCCAGCATCTCCGGCGTAACAGCCTCCTTCAGCCCCGGCTCCCCCCCAGCCAGCAACCGCCCCCCTAAGTAAAACCACACCCGGTCGTCCTCTACCCCCACAGCCACCGCCCCCGGCGTGTACTCCACCAGATCCATCACCCGACCCAAAACCGATTCACTCAACCCGCCCTCCCCAAAGCTGCAAAACGCCTCATCTACCCGCCGGCTCCCCCACGTAACCGCCCCAAGCCCCAAGCCGCTATAGTATTCCTCCCCTATGTGCTCCGGAAAAAGCCCGCGCCCCGCCAACCGCACCCGGCACCCAGTCCCGTGGTCCAGCCGCGCCGCTACCCAGCACCCGCTGATAAACCGCGCCCGAGCCTTCTCCTCCGGCTGCCAAAGCTGAAAGGTAACATCGCTCAGTTCCAGCCGAACCCCCTTCCCCTCCCCCGTGACACGGTGGAAGCTCAAGCAGCTGCTGTCCTCTGTTATCGGCAACAGCTTTGCAGCAAAAAGCTCCTCCCGGGGAATGCCGGCATAGCCCTGGTAAGCCACCCCCGTCAGATGCTTCCCAAGCCCCGCCCGCAGATTCTCCCGCAAAAACAACCCGGTAAATTTTTTGATGTCCCGCCGTACAAGCAGGAAGTAGTACAAGCACCCTACCCCCAGCAGCACCAGCCCCGGCCCCATCCGGCGCAGGAACAGCAGCGCCAACGCCCCCACACAGAACAGGATGTAAATGACGCTGCCAAAAACTGCACTCCCCCGTTTGGCCTCCAACTCCTTGATGACAGTTTCCATCCTCCGCTCCTCCTCCCGTTTTCTACGGTGCAGTATACCATACCGCCGCCGGCAGAGGCAACCGGTTTTGCTTAACCAAAGGCCGCCCACCCAAAAGAAAAAGTTATGGGGGTCAGAAGTTTTGCATTATATTATACAAAAATCAACAGCGTTTTTTATGCTGTTATTACATAAAGATTGTTCTTTTGCCTAAAGATAAAAATAACTTTTGTGCAAATAAACGGTGAAGTTTTTGTTGCGGCAGGCAGAAAAGCATTATATAATAAGAGTATCACTTGGGGGTGGATGCCCCTGACTATGGAGTGCCGAAAACCCCCGGCGGATGCCGGACGCGGCCTCCCTGCAAGCGCAGAAAAAAAGGTAAAGGAGAACAAAATCTATGAGCAAGAAGATCCTGTCCCTGATCTCTGTGGTTATGGTGCTGGCTATGCTGGCAGCCTGCGGCGGCGATGGAGGTGCCCCTGCTACCCCCGCCGGCGACGGCGAGTGGAAGTGGGAGCGCAAGATCGAGATCGTCTGCCCCTGGGGCGCAGGCGGCGGCGCTGATACCACCGTCCGGCAGTTTGCCACCCAGCTGGAGAAGGAGCTGGGCCAGAGCGTAGTGGTCAACAACGTCTCCGGCGCGGGCGGCGTCTCCGGCGTGCAGTACGCGGTACAGCAGCCTGCCGACGGCTACACCTGGCTGCTCTGCACCCCCTCCCCCATGCTGGCCCAGATCACCAAGGCTACCGACTTTGATGTCTACGGCAACATCACCCCCGTTTGCAACTTGGTTTGGGACTGCAACATCTTTGTCGCCGGCAAGGATGCCCCCTACAACAACTACAAGGAGCTGATGGACTACGTCGCCGCCAACCCCGGTAAGGTCCAGTGCGGCGTTATGTCCCTCACCGGCCTGGATGGCGCCTGCGTCACCGCCGCCTTCGGCGATAAGATCGAGGCTGTCGGCTACTCCGAGGGCTCCCAGCTTAACTCTGATGTCATCGGCAACCATGTTGGCCTTGCCTGTGTCGGCCCCGCCGAGGTGCTGGCGATGGTCCAGTCCGGCGACATGAAGCCCATCATGACCTGCACCGAGAAGCGGATGACCATCGCTGAGTACGCCAACACCGAGTGCGCCGGCGAGCTGAACGTCGATTGCTTCTACGGCCCCTACCGCGGCATCTACGCCAAGAACGGCACCCCCGAGGCTGCCATCAAGGCCTTTGAGGCCGCCGCCCAGAAGGCTGTTGCCTCCACCGATTTCCAGGATTGGGCCAAGAGCCAGGGCCTGGATCAGCGGACCGGCTGGATGGATACCGCTACCTATCAGGCCCAGTGGACCGCCGACCACGACGAGCTCACCAGCCTTTTTGGCAGCTGATTCCCCCCGTACTTAACTAAGGTATAAAACACAGCCGGGCCCCGGCGGCATGAGATGCCCTGCACTCCCGCCGCCGGGGCCCCTTACAGAGAAGCCGCGCTGACAGCAGTGAAACGCCGTGTTTGAGGTGTTGGCAGTGAGGGGCAAAAGCCTTTCCCCACTGTGAGCGCAGCTTCCTGACAACACGAAAGGATGATACTTTCATGACACTGGACCTCATCTTCAGTGCCGTACTGCTGGTATTCTCTGTCTACTGCTTCTTCTACATTGGCGGGGCGGATAACGGCACCCCCACCGAGCTGGGCGCCGCTGCCTGGCCCCGGGTAATCCTGACGCTGATGATCATTCTGCTGATCGTCGGCATCGTCAATATGTTCCGCAAAAAGAACGGCAAGCTGCCGGTAAGCGGGGAGGGCTTCCGGGCCTTCCTGCACAGCAAGCTCCTTATCGGGATGATCATCTGCGCCGTCACCGCCATCATCCTGCCCTACATCGGCTTTATCCCCACCTCCTTCCTCTTCCTGATGGCCTACGGCGTGCTGCTGGGAGAGCGGCGCCCGGTGGTGCTGCTTGTCACCGGGGTGGTGGCCACCCTCATCCTCTACATCATCTTCCAGGGACCGCTGAGCATCTTCCTGCCCAGGGGCTACGGCTTCTTCCGGAGCTTTGCCCTGACCATGGAAGGCTTCATCGGCATGATCCCGGGACTTTAAGAGAGGGAGGTAGTGACAAATGCTTGATACTTTGATCTCCGGTCTTCAAATCGTACTGACCCCCTCCACCTTTATCCTGATCTTTGCGGGTACTGTGGTGGGCGTCATCTTCGGGGCCATGCCCGGCGTATCCGCTTCGATGGCGGTCGCCCTGGCGCTGCCCTTTGCCTACCCCATGAACGGCGTTGTGGCCATCGCCTTCCTTTGCTCGGTCTACTGCGCCTCCATCACCGGCGGCGGCATTACCGCCATCCTCTTCAAGATCCCCGGCACACCCTCCTCCGCCCCCACCACCTTTGACGGCTACCCCATGGCGCAGCGGGGCGAGGCGGGCAAGGCGCTGGGCTTCTCGCTGGTAGCCTCCGCGGTGGGCGGTCTTATTGCAGCCTTCTGCATGGCCATCGTCTCCGGCCCGCTGGCGGCTGTAGCCCTTAAGTTTGGCCCCGGCGAGCTGTTCGCGGTGGCCTTCCTGGGCCTGTCGGTGCTTACCTGCCTGGATAACGGCAACCTGGTTAAGACCATCCTTTCCGGCCTGCTGGGCCTCTTCCTGGCCACCATCGGCATGGATCCCCAAACCGGCGTGGCCCGGTTTACCTGGAACAACACCACCCTTCTTTCCGGCGTGGAGATGATCCCGGTAATGATCGGCCTTTTCGCCGTCACCGAGGTACTGAAGCAGACTGCCAAGCGGGACAAGAAGGACAGCGGCAGCGGCATGGACGGCGGCATGGACTACAAGACCGCCATCCCCTCTGTCAAGGAATTCCTGGCCGTTAAGTGGGTGATGCTGCGGGCTTCGTTGCTGGGTACCATCGTGGGCATCCTCCCCGGCGCCGGCGCCACCATCGCCTCCTTCCTCAGCTACACGGTTGAGAAGAAGATCTCCAAGCATCCCGACAAGTTCGGCACCGGCATAGCCGATGGCATTGTGGCATCCGAGGCGGCCAACAACGCGGCCACCGGCGGCGCCATGGTTCCGCTGCTGGCGCTGGGCATCCCCGGGGGCAACGCGGCGGCCATTATGATGTCCGCTCTGGTGCTTAAGGGTGTACAGATGGGCCCGCTGCTGGTGAAGAACCAGCCGGACTACCTGTCCTCTGTTTTTGGCTCGATGCTTATCACCAACATCATTATGGTATTTGTATCGCTGGCCATTGCCAAGGTGTTTGCCAAGATTCTGGCCATTCCCTACTCGATTCTTGGGCCGGTTATCATTATGCTGGCTACCATCGGTTCCTACGCGCTGAAGAACAACACTGGCGACGTGGTGCTGATGATGTTTGCGGGTATTGTGGGTTATCTGTTCGTCAAGCTGGGTTACTCCGCGGCTGCGCTGGTGCTGGGCCTGGTGCTGGGCATTATGTGCGAGGAGAACCTGCGGCGGGCATATCAGATTGGCGCCGGCAGCTGGGGCGAGGCAATCTTTACCAAGCCCATCGCTATGGTGCTGCTGCTGGTTTGCGCGGCCATGCTGGTGTTCCCCATCATAAAGCCGCTGCTGAACAAGAAGAAGGCCGACAAGTAACAGCGGCCTGCTCCCCAAGGGGCCCGCAGGGCGATAAAAGTTTCGGTCAAGCCTTTTCAAAGGCTTGCGGGTCCAGGGCAGAGCCCTGGTCGCTCCCCGCAGGGAGCGAAACACCCCAGGACGACTATAATAACGGCAGGGCTTGTGTTTTTGGCACAAGCCCTGCCGTTCTGTTGTAGGCCGGTAGGCCGCGGTTTTGGGCAGTGGCTTTTGGGTGAGGATGGGGGCTATTGCGGTTATGTAGCCGCCTGGCGGGGAAGCGCAAACCGCGGCCGGGGTTAGGGGTAGGGCCTATCTCCCCAAAACAGCCCGCCGCGCGCCAAAGGCGCTGGAGGCGGGCGCATTTTGGGTTCGCCGGCCTAAAAGCCTGTCCGTTTGCAGCTTAGCTGTCCTTTTGCGAAGGGGGCTTGCCGTTTTTGTGTTGGGTGGGGGCGGGGGGCGTTTTGAAGGTGCCTCCGGCGGATTTTGATTCCCTGCGGGGGGAGCGGCCCTGCGGGCCGACCTCTCAGTCGCCTGCGGGCGACAGCTCCCCTTTCAGGGGAGCC
>JAAWGY010000016.1 GCA_022795575.1 Angelakisella sp.
GATTTTCCCGCCCTGCAAGGCAAAAAACCGCAGCAATACTTGGTGTATTGCAAGGTTTTTTCCAGGCGCTAAGAGCCGCCTGCGGCGGTTGCGCCTGGATGCGCCTGCGGGCGCAGTAACGCGGCAGGGCGGGAAAAGACCTGGCCTGACGGCGTCAGACGGTTGTGAATACAGGTTCTTATTCCCCCGCAAAAAGCGGGGTGGAAAAGTACCGCTCCGCCGTATCGGAAAGGACCGTTACCACCGTCCTGCCCCGGCCCAGCTGCCGGGCCAGCCGCAAAGCGGCGGCAACGTTGGTGCCGCTGGAGATGCCGCACATCAGCCCCTCCAGCCGCGCCAGCGCCCGGGCGGTCTGGATAGCCTCCTCGTCGGTGATGATGCAGACCTGGTCGTAGATCTCCCGGTCCAGGTTTTGGGGGATCAGCCCGTCGCCGATGCCCATCTGTAAATGGGTGCCGATGGCCCCGCCCGCCAGGATGGCGGCGTTTTCCGGCTCCACCGCCCAGATGGTCATCCCCGGGTTCTGCTCCCGCAGCACCCGGCCGATACCGCTGATGGTGCCGCCGGTGCCGATGCCGGCGCAGAAGCCGTGGATGGGCCGCTGGGCCTGGGCCAGGATCTCCCGGCCGGTCTGGTCCCGGTGGACCAGGGGGTTGGCGGGGTTTTCAAACTGCTGGGGGACATAGACGTTGGGGTCGCTGGCCGCCATCTCCATCGCCGTGGCAAGGCAGCGGCGGATGCAGTCGCCAATGTCCCCGTCGTCGTGGACCAGCACCACCTCCGCCCCGTAGTGGCGGACCAGCTTGCGGCGCTCCTCGCTCACCGAATCCGGCATGATGATCACGGTGCGGTAGCCCCGCACCGCCCCGATGAGGGCAAGGCCGATGCCCTGGTTGCCGCTGGTGGGCTCCACAATCACGGTGTCCTTGCCCACCAGCCCCAGCTCCTCGGCCCGGCGGATCATGGCGTAGGCGGTGCGGGTTTTGATGGAGCCGCCGATGTTTACCCCCTCGAATTTCACCAGGATCTCGGCGCGGTCCGAGTCCTGGCCGATGCGGTTGAGGCGGACCAGGGGGGTCTGGCCGATGGCGTCAAGGATGGTGTCAGAAATCATAAAAGAAGCCTCCTGTTCGTTTCCTTAGAGCCTATTCAGGTTCTTATATTATACACAAAAAGGGGCGGGGGGGCAACAAGTCCGGCGGCGGGGGGAGGGGTACTGTATTTTGTGCTACAAAGAGGTACTTTGTGCCATATTTGGTTTTTCCCTCAAAAGCCCTTGCCTTTTTTGTCAATCTCTTGTATTATAATGATATGATTGCACCATTGGGGGCATGGGGTACCCCATGCCCGTTTCCGCAGTTCCTGCGGAAACAATCCTCTTAACCGGCCCGGTGGGAAAGGGGCTGCGCAATCTATTACATAACGCGGCAATCAAATACGACAGAAGGCGGTAAGGACCCCGGTAAAGCAGGGCTTTCCGGTGCCGGAGGGGCTCGCCCGCAAAAGGACGGGTCTTTTTTTGACTGCCAACGCCGCGGGAAAGTGGGGCGGAAATGAACGTATTGCTAATCGGCGTCGGCCGTATGACAGACGAGCTGATCGACAGGCTGAGTAAAAGCGGTCATCGAGTCTACCTTTTAACAGGCCAGCGGGGCAAGGCCGCCGTCCATAAGCGGGTGTTTGAAAAATTCGACTTTGCCTACGAGGACGAGAGCGTCAAGGATATCTTCGACAGCGTCCGCCCCGATGTCACCATCTTTACCGGGGCCTGCGACGAAAACTTCGATTGGCGCCGGGCCCAGCAGGAGATGGTGCGCTACACCGCCGCCGCCATCAACATCATGGCCGCCTACTCCCTGGTGGGGAGCGGCCGGCTGATCTATCTGTCCTCCCAGGCGGTTTACGGCGGCTCCTACCAGGATAACATTGCGGAGGCGCAAAGGACCGAGCCCCGGGGCTTTAAGGCCATGGCCCTGGCCCAGGGGGAGGAGATCTGCACCAACTACCGAAGCGCCCAGGGACTCAAAGCTGTGGTGCTACGGCTGGATAACCTCTATTTCGTCCCCGGCAAGGGCCAAACCACAGAGGGCCCCTGCTTTGCCATGTGCCTGGAGGCGCTGCGGGACGGCAGAATCTCGGCCAGCGACCGGGACGTGTTTTCGATGCTGTTCATCAAGGACGCGGTGGAGCTGGTCTACAAGGCCGTCGCCGCCGAGGACCTGCCCCACCCGGTCTACCACATCTCCTCCATGGAGGAGGTAAACGGGATGCAGCTGGCCCAGGTCGTCAGCGAGGCCATGGGCGGGGTGCAGATTGTGGACGACTCCATCGGG
This sequence comes from Angelakisella sp., assembly GCA_022795575.1. Lineage (GTDB taxonomy): Bacteria > Bacillota > Clostridia > Oscillospirales > Ruminococcaceae > Angelakisella. The sequence goes on from JAAWGY010000016.1 coordinate 2,334, forward strand.
GAGTACCACCGGGTGGTGCTGGACGGCAACCTCTTCCAGCAGGAGCTGGGCCAACGGATCCTTACCGGCTGGCAGCAGGGCGCGGAGCAGGTGGCGGAGTTTATGCGCCGCAACAGCGATTCGTTTATCTACGCCGAAGACGCCGGGGGCGGTGGGGCCAGCCGGATGCTCCACACCATAAAGCGCATCGGCAAAAGCCTGCTGCCATTTGTGGAGAATCTGGCGGTGTTCCTCATCGCCTTTTTTGTGGGCAGTCTTCCCTTTAGCCAGGAATTTTTTGCCCGGCTGGATTTCTACCTTCTCTATGTGCTGCTCTTCGCCGTCTTTTACGGGCAGCGGCAGGCGGTGTTTTCCGGCCTCCTTTCGGTAATCGGCTACTGCATCCAGCAGATGTACACCCGCAGCGGCTTTGAGGTGCTGCTGGACTACAACACCTATGTGTGGATGGCCCAGCTCTTTATTGTGGGCATGGTGGTTGGGTACCTGAAGGACCAGCTGCTAACGGTTAAGCAGGAGGACCGGGACGAGATCCAGTACCTGGAGGGGAAGCTCCGGGATATCACCGAGATTAACGAAAGCAATATGCGGATGAAGGAGAACTTCGAGGTCCAGCTGGTGAACCAGCGGGACAGCCTGGGCAAGATCTACGAGATCACCTCCGAGCTGGAGAGCCAGGCCCCGGAGGAGGTGCTCTTCCACGCCGCCCGTGTCCTCTCCCGGATGATGGACTGCAGGGACGTGGCGGTTTACACCGTGGCCAACGGCGATTACGCCCGGCTCTTCTCCTCCACCTCGCCGGAGGCCCGGCGGCTGGGGGCCTCCATCAAGTACACCGATATGGCCAGCCTTTACGGCGCCCTGAGGGAGCGCCGGGTTTACATCAACCGGGGGATGGAGGAAAAGCTCCCCCAAATGGCCTGCGCCGTCTACGACGGGGAGGGGATGCAGCTGATCTTTATGCTGTGGGGCATCCCCTGGCAGCGGATGACGCTGGCCGAGGCCAACCGCCTTGCCATCGCCGGGCAGCTGGCCCAGTCGGCGGTGCTGCGGGCCAACCGCTACCTGGACGCCCTGCGCAGCAGCCGGTATGTGGGGGATTCCAACCTCCTGGCCAAGGACGCCTTTGCCCAGCTGATCCGGGCCTTCTTTGCCGCCCGGGACCAGGGCCTTACCGAGTGCACCCTGCTGGAGGTGCTCACCGGGGCGGAGGATCCCAAAACCGCCGCCGGAAAGCTGGGCCGGTGCATCCGCCAAAGCGACTATATGGGCATCCTGGAAAACGGCAAGCTCTACGCCCTGCTCTGCAACACCGGGGAGGAGAACGCCGGCTTTGTTATAGAGCGCTTTGGCGCCGCCGGTTACGGGAGCCTGGTGGAAAAGGGGGCGGCCCTGTGATGCAGTATGGGGAGCGGGCCTTTCTGCTGGTCTGCTTTATCAGCTTTTTGGTCTCGCTGGTGTACCTTTTGGTGGGCATCCTTTTTGTGGTGCCGGTGGCCACCCGCAAGGAGCGCAAGGAAAAAACCGAGATCCTCCACGATAACCGGCGCACCTATTTCCTGCGCTTTTTTGTCATGTTTTTCTGCCCGGTGGTGGGGCCCCTCTTCTACTTCTTCTCCTACCTCATCTACCGGCTTATTTTCCGCAGCCCGGCGGATTTGGATGACGTCGTCTTCAGCAAGGACCGGGTAAAGACACAGGTAAAGTCCGACGAGGAGCGGGAGCGGGACATCATCCCCCTGGAGGAGGCTCTCTTTGTCAACGGGGATAAGGACCTGCGGACGGTGATGATCAACACCCTGCGGGGGGACATCCGGGGCTCGTTGGGTACCATTATGATGGCCCTGAACAGCAAGGACTCCGAAACCTCCCATTACGCCGCCTCCCTCCTCAGCAGCGAGCTGAACGAATTCCGGGCCGGGGTGCAGAAGCTCTACCGCGCCATGAAGGAGGAGGAGCCGGAGGAGACCGCCCGGGAGCGGGAGCTCATCGACGCCATGGACGGTATCCTGCGCCAGCAGGTCTTTACCCCCCTGGAGCAGCGCAAGCTGGTGGGGATGCTGGAGGAAGCGGTGGGCTCCCTCTACCGCAAGGCGCCGTCCCAGCTGAACGTGGAGGACTACGAGGAGCTTTGCCTGCTGCTGCTTGGCCTGGAGGATTACCCCCGGGCCGAGGAGTGGTGTATGCGGATGGCGGGCCAGTATCCCCACTGCCTGGCCTCCTACACCTGCCGGCTCAAGCTCTACTTTTCCACAGGCAGGCGGGAAATCTTCTTCCAGACCCTTTCGGAGCTCAAAAGCTCCGATATCGTCATCGACCAGGCAACGCTGGAGCTGGTGCGGGTCTTCGCTAAGGAGGGGTAAACGTTGGTATCACGCCGCAACTTTTTTTCGATCGCCACCATTATGGCCATTATCTTTTTCCTGTTCCAGTTCACCAACATCGCCCTGGAGGCGTGGAACAACTACGACGCCAACCGCTACGCCGTGGATATCCACGACCTGAAGGACCGGGGGATGGCCTATCTGGCCGGCCTCCACGGGGATACCGGGGAGAACAGCTGGGGGGAGCCCCGGGGCACCGTGGTCTTTGTGGGGGAGGCGGGGAGCCCCATGGAGGCCACTGTCAAAAACTGGGCCACCTACACCAAGCGCGCCATGGGCACCAGCCGGGACCTGGAGGAGTGGGTGGGCGCCCCGGAGCTGCTGGTGGTGGACGCCGCCGCCCTGCGGGGGGACTGGCAGGTCCTCGCCGGCAGGCTAACAGAGTACACCGCCGCCGGGGTGAACGTGGTTTTCGGCTCGCTGCCCGATGTGGGGCAGATCGCCGCCTGCCAGGAGCTGCGGGACCTGCTGGGCATCGAGGAGGTCCGGGGGGAGAACGCCGCTGTGGCGGGGCTGCACCTTTACCGGGGTTTTCTGCTGGGGGGCGAGGTGATCTACCAGGGTAAGGACCAGGCGGAGGACCTGCGCAGGCAGGATATGGACCTGAGCTTTCCCTGGTACATCCTTTCCGCCGGCACCAAAACCTACATGAAGGGAATCCCGGAGGACGGCTCGCTGCGGCCGGAGGAGCACCCCGCGGTAATCTGGCGCAGGAGCGCGGAGCCAGGATATGTCTTTGCGGTAAACGGCAGCTACCTGGAGGACGCGGCGGGGCTGGGCATCCTTTCCGCCATTGCGGCGGAGAGCCGGTCCTACAGCGTCTACCCGGTGGTAAACGCCCAGGGGATGGTGGCGGCCAGCTTCCCCTCCCTGGCCATGGAGAACAGCCAGGAGCTGCTGCGCCGGTACAGCCGTTCCATGCGGGGGCTGTTCCAGGATATCCTTTGGCCGGACCTGGCCGGCGTATACCAAAAGAGCCACATGGGGCTTACCTGCATGATGGCCCCGGAGCTGGATTACGGCGACAACGCCAAGCCGGACCAGGCCCTCTTCATCAGCTACATGAAGTCCATCAACGCCCTTTCTGCCGAGGCCGGCCTTACCGGCCAGCGGGTTTCGGATACCGACATGGCCGATAAGCTGGCAAGCGACTTTGCCTTTTTGGAGGCCGCCAAGCTGGAGTACCAGTTTACCGCCTTTTATGGCGGGGAGCTGCCCGAAAAGGAGGTGATGGACGCCCTGGGGTGGGAGGGCCTTTCCTCCCTGCGCACCGTGGTTTCCGCCTACACCGGGGGCAGCGAGGTCATCGGCTGGCAGTCGGAGCGGGTGACGCGCCAGACCGCCATCGCCGACGGCTTGGACCACACCTTTATGGGGGACCTCCGGGTGCGGGCGCTGGAGACGGCCCTGGGCTACAACAGCGTCCTGGTGGATGCGGGCCGGGTGGTCTGGCCCGGTCCGGAGGACAGCAGCTGGGAGGTCCTTTCGGAGCGGCTGGCATCCGATATCGCCCCCTACCGGGAGCTGTTCGGGGCCTTTGACGCCGCCACCGCCTCCCAGTGCGACCAGCGCATCCGGGATATGCTGGCCCTGGATTTTACCGAGAGCATCGAGGGCCAGCAGCTTACCCTGCGCACCGCCGGCACCGACGGCCCGGTCTGGTTTATCCTGCGCACCGCCAACGCCACCGTGGAAAAGGTGGAAGGGGGCAGCTTCCGGCGCATCGAGGCCGGGGCCTTCCTCATCCAGGCGGACCAGGAGGAGATTGTTGTTACCCTGCGGGGACAGGTATAGGGAAGGAGTGGCAAAATGCGCATCTGCATCATCGTGGAGGGCTGCTATCCCCATGTGGTGGGGGGTGTTTCCAGCTGGGTCCACAGTATGATCCGCTCCTTCCCCCGGCAGGAGTTTGTGGTGGTATCCATTGTGGCGGAACGCTCCCTGCGGGGCAAGTTCGCCTATACCATGCCGGAAAACGTCACCGAGGTGCACGAGCTGTACCTGAACGACGTGGATTGGGGCACCCACCTAAGAAAAAAGCGGATGAGCCGGGTGGAGTACAACGCCCTGCGCAGCCTGCTGCTGGACCAGCAGGTGGATTGGGAAACCCTCTTTGAATACTTCCAGAAGAGCAGCACCTCCCTGAACCGGGTGCTGATGGGGGAGGACTTTTTGGAGGCGGTGAAGGAGTTTTACCGCCTTAACTACAGCCAGATGGTCTTTTCCGACTTTTTGTGGATGATGCGGTCCATCTACCTGCCCCTCTTCCAGACCATGAAGATGCAGCTGCCGGAGGCGGACCTGTACCACTGCGTCTGCACCGGCTACGCCGGGGTGCTGGGCAGCATGGCCAAGCATTTTTACGGCGGGCGGATGCTGATTTCGGAGCACGGCATCTACACCCGGGAGCGGGAGGAGGAGCTGCTGAAGGCCAAGTGGCTCCAGGGCATCTACAAAAACATCTGGATCAACCAGTTCCGCAAGATGTCCCGGCTGGCCTACAACCGGGCGGACCTTGTCACCAGCCTTTACGAGCACGCCCGGGAGCTACAGGTGGAGCTGGAGTGTCCCGCCGCCAAAACCCGCGTCACCCCCAACGGCATCCCGGTGGAGCGGTTCCAGGACCTGCCGGGCAAAACCCAGGAGGACGAGGGCAAAATCAACCTGGGGGCGGTAATCCGCGTCACCCCCATCAAGGACGTAAAGACCCTCATCCAGGCCTTCAGCTTCGCCAAGGAGCGAGAGCCCGCCCTTAAGCTGTGGATTATGGGCCCCTGGGACAACATGGACGAGGACTACGCCCGGGAATGCTTTGAGCTGGTGGATGACCTGGGCCTTACCGACGTGGTCTTTACCGGCCGCATCGACGTCAGGGATTACCTGGGCCGGATGGATATGACCATCCTGACCAGCATCAGCGAGGGCCAGCCCCTGACCATCCTGGAAAGCTTTGCCGCCCGCCGGCCGGTGATCGCCACCGACGTGGGCAACTGCCGGGGGCTGGTGCTGGGGGAGGGGGACGACCTGGGCGCCGGGGGGATCATCGTCCACGTGATGAACCTGGAGGAGATCTCCCAGGCCATCCTCTACCTGGCCCACCACCCCCAGGAGCGCCGGGAGATGGGGGAGATCGGCTACCGGCGTGTTACCTCCCGGTACCGCCTGGACCAGCTCCAGGCCACCTACCGGGAGATCTACCAGAGCTTTGCCAAAAGCGCCGGCGTTCCCTTTGAGGGGGACGGCGCGGCGGCAGCCCCGGAGCCAGGCGCTCCAATGACACAAACCGCTCCGGAGGCGCAGACGGCCCCGGAGCCCCGCGAGGAGGTGGTGGTGTAAATGGCAGGCATCGGCGTAAAACTGAACCATATCTTTGAAAAAAGGTCGCTGACCGCCAATCTGGTGGGCTTCATCTACGGCTCGGCCATGACCATCGCCCCCATGATGCTGGTCATTGGGGTAATCCTGCTGATGGAGTGGCTGCTGGGCTTTAACACGGTGGGGTATGATATGCGGGAGCTCTTCTCCTGCACGGTGCTGTATATCTTCATCTTCGCCCTGCTGACGGCATCCCCCTTTAACGCGGTGCTCTCCAAGTATATGCAGGACGCCATCTTTGAGGAGCGCTACCAGGACATCCTGCCCTGCTACCACATAGGGCTGGCGATGAATATCTTTCTCAGCTGCCTTTTGGGCATCCCCTTCTGTCTGTGGGAGCATTTTGTGGGCGGGGTGGCGGTGTCCTATGTCTTTACCGGCTTTTGCGGGTACATCTCGCTGGTGCTGGTCTTTTACACCATGATTTACCTCTCCATCTGCAAGGACTACGGCCGTATCTCCCTCTATTTCCTCATCGGCATGACCGTTACCTTCCTGCTTTCGCTGGTGCTGCGGTATATGGCCCGCTGGGGCGTTACCCAAAGTATGCTGATGGCGCTGGTAATCGGCTTCTTCCTTATCGCGGTGCTGGAGTACGCCACCATCCGGCGGTATTTTATCCAGAACAGCAACCGCTTTTGGCCGGTGCTGCGGTACTTTGGCCGGTTCTGGAAGCTGATTGTGGTCAACTTCTTTTACACCTTTGGGCTGTATGTCCACAACTTTGTCTTTTGGACCACCGAGCTGCGGATGGTGGTGGTGCGCAGCTTTGTCTGCTGCCAGCCCTACGATATGGCCACCTGCCTCGCCATGTTTACCAACATTTCCGCCACCGTCATCTTTATCGCCCGTATGGAGATGCACTTCCACGAAAAGTACAAGGCCTACTCCGAGGCGGTCATCGGCGGCAAGCTGGCGGACATCCAAAGCGCCAAGCGCAAGCTCTTCCGGGAGGTGGGCAACGAGCTGATGGACCTGGCCCGGATCCAGTTCATCATCTCGGTGGTCATCTACCTTCTCGCCATTGTGCTGCTGCCCCGCTTTGGGTTTGCCGGTATGGTGATGCGCATCTATCCCTGCCTGGCGGTGGGGTACTTTATCCTGTTCATCATGTACTCCGGCATCCTGTTCCTGTACTACTTTAACGACATGAACGGCGCGGTGATGACGGCGGTAAGCTTCTTTGTGGTGACGTGGTTGGTCAGCATCTTTGCCACCGGTCTCTCCGAGATCTGGTACGGCATCGGCGTTGTTGCCGGCTCCTTTGTGGGGTACAGCGTCATGTACCACCGCCTGCGGTGGGTGGAGCGCCGGATGGACGCCCAGGTTTTCTGTCAGGGGAATCTGATCAAGCGGAACAGGGGCCCCAAGCCCACCGCCAAGGTGTACCAGAGCGACGGGCATTTCGCCCGGGAGGACGACCGGCAGCAGGAGCCCCCGCTGCAAGCGGCAGGCGGGCAGTCCTGATGCCTTATCTTGCCAGCGCGGCCAAAGGAGCGGTGTAGGATGGAAATGGTCACGGTCATCAAATATGGGATGGTCTGCGTCGGCCTGACGGTGGCGGTGGTCAGCTTCTGGCTCCATGCCGAAAAGCGGATGACCTCCGATTTAGCGGTGGCCTGGTGCCTGCTGGGGCTGGTCATCGGGGCGGTGGGGGCGGTGCCGGTTTTTTCCGCCTGGATGAACCACATCTCCGGCTGGACGGCCCTGGCCCTCTTCTGCGTGGGGTCGGTCTGCCTTTGGGGGGCCTTTCTCCTCAGCCTGCTGATCTCCCGGCTGCTGAGCCAGAACCAGGAGCTGGCCATGCAGGTTTCGCTGCTGCTGCGGGAAAACGAGGAGCTGCTGGCGTGGCGGAGGGAGGAAGCGCGGGAGGATGAAGCGGATTTTGTTTGTCGTTAACACCCTGGGGGGCGGCGGTGCCGAGCGCGCCCTGCTGGAGCTGCTGGGGCAGCTAAAGGGCCGGGACTGCGAGGTAAGCCTCTATGTCCTGCTCCCCCAGGGGCGGCTTGCCGGGGAGGTGCCGGAGTATGTCCGGCGGCTCAACCGGCGGCTGGATCCCCGCCCGGTGCTGGACCGCTCCGGCCGCCGGGCCCTGGCCTGGAAGGTGGCGGGGGCGCTGCTGGCCGGCGGGGGCCTTTGGGGCAGCCTGGGGCTGATGGCGGGGCAGTACCGCCAGATGCGCCGCCAGGGCCGGGTGCAGTGGGATAAGCTGCTGTGGCCGGCGGTGGCCCGGGGCAGGGAATGCCTTGGGGAGGAGTTCGACCTGGCGGTGGCCTGGATGGAGGGGGGCTCCGCCTACTACGTGGCGGACCGGGTCCGGGCAAAGCGGAAGGCGGCGGTAATCCATGTGGACCACCGCCAGGCCGGGTACAGCCGGGCATTGGACGGGGGCTGCTGGGAACGGTTTGACCGGATCTTCGGGGTATCCGGGGAGACCAGGGACTGCTTTTTGGAGGTTTACCCGGAGTACGCCGGTAAAACAGGGGTGCTCCCCAACATTGTGGACCAGGAGCGGATCCGCCGCCGCGCAGAAGAGCCGGGGGGCTTTGCCGACGGCTGGCAGGGCCTGCGGCTGCTGACGGTGGGGCGGCTGACCTATCAGAAGGCCTACGACGTCGCCATCGACGCCATGAGGCTGCTAAAGGACCGGGGCTGTCCGGCCCGGTGGTACGTGCTGGGGGAGGGGGAGCAGCGGGGCAGCCTGGAAAGAAAGCTGACGGCCCTGGGCCTCACCGGGGATTTTTTTCTTTTGGGGATGGTAGAAAACCCCTTTCCCTACTACGCCCAGGCCGATCTGTATGTCCATGCCACCCGGTTTGAGGGGAAGAGCATCGCCATCCAGGAGGCCCAGACACTGGGCTGCGCGGTGGTGGCCTCCGATTGCAGCGGCAACCGCCAGCAGGTGGAGGACGGGGTGGACGGGGTGCTCTGTCCCCTGACACCGGAGGGCGTCGCCGGCGCGGTGGAGCGGCTGCTGGCGGACCGGGAGGCCCGGGAGAGGATGGGCAGGACGGCCCGGGAAAAAAGATTCCCCAACAACCAGGCAGAAGAGCTGTTAAGGATGTTGTAGAAAAGGAGGTGGGCCAGTGGGACAAAAGGAGCTTTTAATCGTCATACCGGCCCACAACGAGGCGCAGAACCTGCCCCGTGTGCTGGACCAGCTGGCGGAGCAGGAGGTGGACCGCTACGCCGATATCCTTGTTGTCGACGACGCCTCCACCGACGACACCCTGGGGATTGCCCGGGAGCGGGGCTGCCGGACGGTCAGCAACATCTTCCGCTTTGGCTACGGCGGGGCGGTGCAGATGGGGTACAAGTACGCTGTCCGCGGGGGGTACTCCTTTGTGGTGCAGATGGACGCCGACGGCCAGCACGACGCCTGCAACGTCCCGGTGCTCTGCCGGCGGCTGTGGGAGCGGGACCGGGAGGGCCTCCGCCCGGATATTGTGCTGGGGTCCCGGTACCTGGAGGGGAGCAGGAGCTTCTCCCTCTCCTGGGCCAAGCGGGTGGCCCACCGCCTGTTCCGCTGGCTCATCCGCTCCGCCACCGGCCAAACCGTCACCGATCCCACCACCGGCCTCCAGGGGCTGAGCCGCCGGGCCTTTTCCTTTTACGCCCGGTACGGCAACTTTGACGACAAGTACCCGGACGCCAATATGCTGGCGCAGATGGCGCTGCTAAGCTTCCGGGTGGCGGAAGTGCCGGCGGTGATGTACCCCCGCACCGCCGGCAGGAGCATCCACTCCGGCCTGCGCCCGGCTTGGTATATGGTGCGGATGGTGTACAGCCTGGCGGCGGTGGTCTTCCGTATCCGGGTGCTGAAAAAAGAGATTATGCCTGCGCCGGAAGCTTTGACCGGGCGGTAAAGGGGAAGGGAGACGGCGAAGATGGGTACAGCGGATACAGCTGTTTTTTACTGGATATGGCAGTTCATCTGCGTAATGTTTGGCTACCTTTTCCTGATGTTCCTGTGGCCGATGGTGGTTTTCCACCGGCATTTGCGGGGAAAGGGGAAGGTCTATCGGTTCGGCTTTTGCGTTGCGGTGCAGCCGGTGGTCATCAGTACAGTAGTTTTGACGCTGGGGCTGCTGCATATCCTGAACCGCTGGACCACCTGCGCCTTTTTGGTGCTCCCCTTTTTGTTTTTTGGCTTCCGGGCGTTGTGGCCAAACGCGGCAAAGCTACAGCACGATTTAGACGAATGGGACCTGTTGGGGCTAAAGCCTTTGCCTGACCAGCTAAAAAGCATGGCAAAAACCCTTTGGCGGGTACTGCGGCCCCATGCCTGGGAATACCTTGCGCTGGCTTTTTTGGTAATTCATGCTTTGGTATACTTTTCTTATGGGGCCGTTCAGTACCCTTCCTATGGCTCGGGGGACCAGTATGTCCACCATTCCTGGGTGCAGGGCATGATAGAGGGCAGGGTGTTTGCCGACGGGATTTACCCGGCTGGGATGCATTGCGTTTTGTACAGCATCCATACCCTGTTTCGCCTGCCGGTATACAGCTGCATCCTGTTTTTGGGCAGCATCCATACCTCGGTTATCCTCCTTTCTGCTTACTGCCTGCTGCGGGAGCTGTTTGGCTGGAGGTTTGCGCCGGCCTTTGCCTTGGCGCTTTACCTGTTCTATGATTTCCCAATGCAGGAATCCGGCATCGCTCGCTTGCAGTGGGCACTGCCCCAGGAATTCGGGATGGCGGCCCAGTTTATTTCTGCGCTGTTCTTGCTTCGATACCTAAAGGGCCGGCAGGAGCAAGGGGAGCAGCAAAAAAAGTATTGTGTAAACAAAGAGCTGTTCCTTTTTCTGATGGCTGTGGCAGCGACAATCACGTTCCATTTTTACGCAACGTTGATGGCCTTTTTCCTCTGTTTGGGAGTGGCGCTGCCATATCTAAAGCGGATCTTTACCCGGGAAAGGCTTTTGCCTCTCTGTGCAGCAGTGCTCTGTGGAATATTGATCGCTACTGCGCCAATGCTGGCTGCGCGGGCAGAGGGGATTCCCTTCCAAGGGTCGATTGACTGGGCTTTTAATGTAATACAGGGAGATGTCAATACAGACGAAGTAGACATCGGGGGACCGGGGCAGCAGCAGGACAAAGGGATTTCTGCCTATGTAGACGGGGTGCAGAGAGGCTACCGGGTTCTTTATGGAGAAGACCAGGGCGCCTGGATGATAAACATAACAGCAGCGGTTCTGCTCATTGCCACAGTGCTTTGGCTCGTGCTGCCCCAGCTGCCCCCTAAGCTGCGGGAATGGATTGTCAAAAGACGGATAGAGAGACAATGCCTTGAAGGCTGGCTCCCGTTGGCGCTGGTCTCCCTGGTGCTGATGGTGGTTTATACGGTGCCGTTTTTAGGACTGCCCAAGCTGATTGCCGGGTCGCGTTTGTATACTACCGAAACGGTTCTGTTAATGGCGTTGCTAATGATCCCGCTGGATCTCCTGTTTTTCCTGGTCAAGGATTTTTGCAAAGAGGATATCCTGCATCCGGTTTCAATTCTATGTATTGCGGGCATTTGTGGTGTCACCGTTGAAACGGGGAATTATCGCGGCTTTCTCTATAGCCAGCTGACACGCTACAACGCCGAGGTAATGGTGACAAATTCCATCGTCGAAAGCTTCCCGTCCAAAAGCTATACCATCGTTGCCCCCACCGACGTCCTTTACCACGTGGTTGAGGACGGATGGCACGAGGAGCTTGTCACCTTCGCCGCCAAAACCGAGGAGGATGACTACATCCTCCCCAGCGAATATGTGTTTATCTACGTGGAAAAGAAGCCCATCCAGTACGCCCAGCAGCTCTACTTTGACGGCCCTGCCGGCCTTGCGGTCAACCGCCATCCCGATAAAACTAAGATCCGCACATCGGAGATAAGCCTGGAGGCCGCCCGCAAGGAACCAACCGTTTTGGATGAACCCTTCGATAGCTACCGGGACCTGGAAAACCGCACCATCATTGAATCCAAGGTGTACTACTGGTGCCGGCAGTTTGCCCGTAGCTACCCCCGGGAGATGAAGGTCTATTACGAGGACGAAAGCTTTGTCTGCTACTACTTCCGGCAGGAGCCAAGCTCACCTTATAATTTGGGGTCGTTGTATAATATGCCAAAAGTCAAGCTGAAAACCGAACAGTTTACCGAATCTGCCCAATACCTGCAAAACCCCAACCGGGGCTTTTACCGCATCTACCAGCACATGATTACCGACCAGCCCCAGGACTACCCGGCCATTGTGGCGGAGCAGTACGCCGAGGCCACGGAGGACACCCTGGCCCTGGTGGAGGTAAACCTACAGCAGTACCGGACGGGGGAGATCACCCCGGCGGGGATGGCCAACCTCCGCAGCCTGTTTGACGCCCTCCGCCAGGGGGGCAAGCAGCTCATCGTCCGCTTCCTCTACGACTGGCAGGGGCTCAACCTCCAGCGGGAGCCCCAGCGCCTGGAGATCATCCTGGGCCATATGGAGCAGGTGGGGGAGGTTTTGCGGGAGAACCGCGACATCATCTACACCACCCAGGGCCTTTTTGTGGGGGACTGGGGGGAGCTGCACAACACCCGCTATACCGCCCCGGAGGACCTGAAGCAGCTGGCCCAAAAACTGGCCCAGGTGACGGAGGACAGCACCTACCTTGCGGTGCGCACCCCCGCCCAGTGGCGGAATATCACCGGCCGGGAGAACGCCGGGGAGCCTGCCGGCATCGGGGCGCGGCTGGGCCTCTTTAACGACGCCATCCTCAGCAGCAGCACCGACCTGGGCACCTATACCGGGGACGAGGAGGCCCGGGAGGCGGAGCTGGCCTTTCAGCAGCAGCTCTGCGCCTATGTCCCCAACGGCGGCGAGGTCATCACCAATAACCCCTACAACGACTTTGAAAACGCGGCAAGGGACCTTGCCCGGATGCGGATCAGCTACCTGAACCGGGATTACGACAAGGCGGTGCTGGAAAAATGGGCCGGTGTCACCGTATCGGAGGGGAGCTGCTTTGACGGGATAGACGGGCTGTCCTACCTGGAGCGCCACCTGGGCTACCGGCTGGTGCTGGACCAGGTGCGCTTTCAGCGGGACTTTTTCCAGGACAGCATCCGGGCGGAGGTAGCGCTGCGCAACGTGGGCTTCGCCCCCCTTTACCGGGAGCCGGAGGCAGTGCTGCGGCTTGTCGGCGCCACCGGCAGGACGCTGGAATTCCCCCTGTCCGGAGAGCTGCGGGAGCTTAAGGGGGGGAGCGACAAGGGGCGCCGCCAGGTGCTGACGGCGGAGGTCCCCGTAACCCACCTGCCCAAGGGGAGGTACAGCGTCTATCTCACCATCACCGACCCGGATTCCGGCAGCGCCATCCTGCTGGGCAACGAACAGCAGCCGGACCAGAACGGCTACCTCCTGGGCAGCATCGAGCGGCGGTAAGGGGGCGGGGCTGTGAAGGTATCGGTGATGATCCCCGTCTACAACTCCGCCCGGTATCTCCCCGCCTGTCTCGACTCCCTGACGGCCCAAACCCTCCGGGACTGGGAAGCCCTGCTGGTGGATGATGGCTCCACCGACGGCAGCCAGGGGATCTGCCGGGAGTATTGCGGCCGGGACAGCCGGCTCCGGCTGCTCTGCCAACAGCACAAGGGGGTTTCCGCCGCCCGCAACCTGGCCCTGGAGGCAGCGGCGGGGGAGTGGTTCTTCTTCCTGGACAGCGACGACGCCATCCACCCCCGGCTGCTGGAGGAGCTGGTGGCCCAGGCCGAAGCCGGTGGCAGCGGGATGGCCTTCTGCCTCTTCGACTGGCTCCGTGGGGAGGAGGTGGAGGCGGTCCTTTCCCGCCCGGACCAGGGGGAAGCGCCCCGTTGGCGGGTGCTGGAAAGGCCGGACGCCCTGGAGCAGTTTTATAGCAGCAGGGTGGACAAAGTGGTGGAGCTGTCGGCCATGGGCGGCAAGCTGATCCGCCAGGAGCTGGCCGGGGGGCTGCGGTTTGAGGAGGCGCTCACCCACGGCGAGGACACCCTCTTCCTGTACCGCGTCCTCCGGCAGCAGCCCCGGGTATGCTACACCACCCAAAGGTGGTACTACTACCGGCGGCATTCCGATAGCCTGATGGGGGGCGCCGTCGGGGTGGATTTTAGCCAGTGGGGCAAAGGCTTCCGGATGATGGTACAGGAGGAATACCAGCAGGGCCGGCTGGAAAACGCCTCCCGGTGCCAGCAAAACCTCTGTATGACACTTACCGACCGCATCTTCTTAGCCAGAGAGGCCGGCCGCAAAGACGTGGCCCGGGAGCTGCGGGGGTGGCTTTTGGAGGAGCGGCGGCATCCCCTCTACCGGGGCCGGAGCTTTACCTGCAAAACCGCTGTCTTCCTCTGCCTCTACGGCTACCCCCTCTTCCATCTGGTCAAGCTCGCCATCCGCTGGCTGCGGAAGGTGGCCCGGCGGCTGGAGCGCCGCTGAATGCAATTTTGCAGCCGCAGAAACAACAAAAACAAGCCGGACGCCCCGTTCTCCATTGGATAAACTCCTGAATCTTGCAGGAATCCGCCGGATAAACTTGCAAATCCCGCCGGAATCGGCTACAATAGGTAGTGCAATTACGGTGGGATAACAGGAGGATGCGCGGATGGAGGCACTGAAGAACTACACAGTGCGGCAGCTGGAGGAGCTGCTGCGGGAGCTGATGGAGGAGTACCGGGGGTACCAGGCCCGGGGTCTTGCCCTGGATATGTCCCGGGGCAAGCCCAACACCGACCAGCTGGACCTCTGCCAGGGGATGCTGGATACCGTCAGCAGCAGCCTGGGGGCGGTATCGGGGAGCGGCGTGGACTGCCGCAACTACGGCCTGCTGGAGGGCCTGCCGGAGGTCCGCCGCCTGCTGGCGGATATGCTCAACGTCCGGGAGGACGAGATCATCGTGGGGGGCAACTCCAGCCTCAACATGATGTACGACTGTATGAGCCGGGCCCTCCTCTACGGGGTGTACGGCTCGGATAAGCCTTGGTGCAAGGAGCCGGAGATCAAGTTTCTCTGCCCGGTGCCGGGGTACGACCGCCACTTTGCCATTACCCAGCACTTCGGCATCAAGATGATCAACATCGATATGACCCCCGAGGGCCCGGATATGGACCAGGTGGAAAAATATGTGGCCGACCCTTCGGTTAAGGGCATCTGGTGTGTGCCCAAGTACTCCAACCCCACCGGCGTCACCTACTCCAACCGGGTGGTGCGGCGGTTCGCCAAGCTCCGGCCCGCCGCCCAGGACTTCCGCATCTTCTGGGACAACGCCTATACCATCCACGACCTTTACGAGGAGGGGGACACCCTTCTGGACCTCTTCGCCCTCCTCAAGGACGAGGACAAGGAGGACATGGTCTTTATCTTCGGCTCCACCTCCAAGATCTCCTTTGCCGGGGCGGGGCTGGCGGCGGTGGCCGCCTCCACCAACAACATCCGGTTTATGATGCGCCAAATGGCCATCCAGACCATCAGCTACGACAAAATCAGCCAGCTGATGCACGTCCGCTTCTTTGGGGACTACAGCGGCATCAAAGCCCACATGAAAAAGCACGCCGCCATCCTCCGGCCCAAGTTTGAGCTGGTGGAGGACATCCTGGCGGAGGAGCTGTCGGGGCTGGAGGTGGCCCGGTGGACCAAGCCCCGGGGCGGGTACTTCATCTCCTTTGAGACAATGCCCGGCTGCGCCAAGCGGACGGTGTCCCTCTGCAAGGAGGCGGGGGTGGTGCTTACCGCCGCGGGGGCGGCCTTCCCCTACGGCATCGACCCCAAGAACAGCAACATCCGCATCGCCCCCTCCTACCCCACCCTGGGGGAGCTGGAGACGGCGGCAAGGCTCTTCTGCCTGGCGGTAAAGATCGCCTCGGTGGAAAACCTGCTGATCCGCAGCGTGTAACAGACCTTCCCGCCGGACGGGAGACAGGAGCGCCATGGAACGGTTTCAGCTGACCCAGCACGTGCTTTACACCCCCTGCGACAGCAGCCGGGACCGGCCGGTGCTGGGGTATATCCTGGGGGATGACCGCTCGGTGATGGTGGACGCCGGCAACTCGGAGGCCCACGCCGGGGCGTTTTTGGAGGCCATGGCGGGGCTGCCCCGGCCCTGCCGCGCCTATCTCACCCACTGGCACTGGGACCATACCTTTGGCATCCACGCCCTCCCATGGGAGACCGTCGCCTCGGTCCATGGCCGGGAGGAGTACCGGCGGATGGCGGGCTGGGCGTGGAGCGACGCGGCCATGAGGCAGCGGCTGGCGGCGGGGGAGGAGATCCCCTTTGCCGATGAGCACATCCGGGCCGAATACCCGGACCTGACCAAAATCCGGGTGACAGAGCCCAGCCGGTACCTTGCCGGGGACGAGACACTGGACTGCGGCGGCGCCACCTGCCGGGCCATCCTGGCCCCCTCGGCCCACAGCGAGGATTCGCTGCTGGTCCTTGTGCCGGAGGACGGGGTGCTGTTCATCGGGGACTGCTACAACGACGACTTTTACCGGGACCGTTACCGGGATCTGGAGAAGACCCGGGAGCTGTACCGGCTGCTGGAAAGCCTGCCCTTCCGGCTGGCGCTGCCCGGCCACAGCGGCCCCATGGAGAAGGAGAAGCTGCTGGCCTTTTTGGGGCAGTTTTTGTAAGAAGCTGTACCAATAGCCGCCGCGCACATCTTGACGGCAAATTTTCCGCCTGCCTTTACCAAAAAACCTTAAAATACATACAGTATTCCTGCGCTT
>JAAWGY010000017.1 GCA_022795575.1 Angelakisella sp.
AGCGCAGGAATACGATATGTATTTCAAGGTTTTTTGGCAAAGGCAGGCGGAAAATTTGCCGTCAAGATGCGCGCGGCGGCGATTGGTACAGCTTCTCAGTCCGCCCCGCCCCCGCTGGCCAGCTGGTCGATGATGACCCGGGAGATGATGAGAAGGGGCAGCCGGGTTGTCACCTCGTAGGACTGAAAGGATACATGGCTGTGCTTGTAGCCCACGATGTGGACGGCGGCCCGGCGGCCGATCTCGCTTTCTGCATTGCAGGTGCAGGCGATGATGGGGCAGCTGTTGCCGTGGGCCGCCGCGGCGGCTTCCACCAGCTCCGGGGTGCGCCCGTTGAGGGAGAAGATAACCACCAGGTCCTCCGGGGTGATGGTTTGGGCGATGCGCACCATGATTTTGGGATCGTCGGTCATCATGGCGTTTACCTTCATCAGCTGGAGCTTGAAGCAGAACTCGTTGGCGATGTAGTGGGTAAGGCCCCGGGCAAAGACATACACCCGCCCGGCCTCCCGGATCAGCTGGATGCACCGCAGCACGTCGGCCATGGAGATCTGCTCCACGGTGCGCAGTGTCTCCACCAGGGATTTGTTGAGGATCTCGTTTACCCCGGCCACCTGCTTGTTCAGGTCCCCGGAGGCCAGCTTGTACCGCAGCTCGTTAAAGCCGTTGATGCGGCATTTGCGGATGGCCCGGGAGACGGTGGCGGGGGAGGAGAAGGTCTCGTAGGCGATATCCACAATGGACAGCTGGGAGAGGCGGTGCTCGTTGCTGTTGATGAAGTGGACCACATCCCGTTCGGTTTTGGTAAGGCTTTCCAGGATCTCGGCATTCAGGGGCAGGATCAAACGAAGCACCTCCCTTTTTCCGGTCCGCGGAGCCGCCGCGGGGCATATGCTTTTTTCCTGCCCATTATAACAGATTCCCAACAAAAATGCAAAGAAAGAATGGCCGGCAGAGGGGTTTTGCTCCCGGGAGTGTCCCCTCTGCGCTCTCTGTCCCGGGGGCGGCAAAAACAACGCCTTTTATCCGCCATCTCCCCCTTGACACCACCCCTGTCCCGTGGTAAACTATCAGAAATGCCCGCGGCCAATCCAGGGCCTTTTTTATGGCAAGCATCCGGGAGAGGGGGATTCCACTTGAGCATATCCGCAGCAGACCACCGCAGCAGCAGCTGTAAAGACGCCATCCGCCAGTTTCTTACCCAGGGCGGACGTGTTCCCGTTTCCTTTGGCCCTTATATCGTTTTTCCCGGCTTTTGTGATGTACACGTACATTTCAGAGAGCCGGGATTTTCTTATAAGGAGACCATCGCCACCGGCACCCTATCGGCGGTGCGGGGGGGCTATACCGCCGTCTGCACCATGCCCAACCTAAACCCGGTGCCGGACTGCCCGGAAAGCCTCCGGCTCCAGCTGGAGCGCATCGACCGGGACGCCCTGATCCCGGTGCACCCCTACGGCGCCATCACCAGGGGGGAGCGGGGGGAGGAGCTGGCGGACCTGGCCGGCCTCCACTGCCCCCTTGTCTGCGGCTACTCGGACGACGGCCGGGGGGTGCAGTCGGAGGAGATGATGCGCCGGGCCATGGCGGAGGTGAAGCGGCTGGGGATGGGCAAGGTCATCGCCGCCCACTGCGAGGACAACGCCCTCCTCCGGGGCGGGTACATCCACGACGGGGCCTATGCCAAAAGCCACGGCCACCGGGGCATCTCCAGCGAAAGCGAGTACCGGCAGCTTCAGCGGGACCTGGCCCTTGCCGCCGAGACGGGCTGCCCCTACCACGCCTGCCATATCTCCACCAAGGAGAGCGTCGCCCTGATCCGCCAGGCCAAGGCCGCCGGTGGAAACGTCACCTGCGAGACCGCCCCCCACTACCTGGTCCTTTGCGAGGAGGATTTGCAGGAGGATGGCCGCTTTAAGATGAACCCGCCCCTGCGGGGGGCGGAGGACCGGGCGGCGCTGGTGGAGGGGCTGCTGGACGGCACCATCGATATCATCGCCACCGACCACGCCCCCCACGCGGCGGAGGAAAAGGCCGGGGGGCTGGAAAAGAGCCTTATGGGGGTGGTGGGGCTGGAGACCGCCTTCCCGGTGCTCTACACCCGCCTGGTCCGCCCCGGCATCCTGACGGTGGAGCGCCTTTCCCGGCTGCTCAGCGACAACCCCCGGCGGCGGTTTTCCATCCCGGAGGAGCCGGGCTACACCGTCTTTGAGGTGGAGACACCCTACCAGATCGACCCGGAGACCTTTGCCACCAAGGGCCGCAGCACCCCCTTTGCCGGGGACACCGTCTATGGCCGGTGGGTGCTGACCCACTGGAACGGCAGAACGATTACAAGGGAAGGAGATACCGCCCATGAGACAATATAACCGCAAGCTGATCCTGGAGGACGGCAGCCAGTACCTTGGCTACGGCTTCGGGGCCGGGGGGGACTGCATCTGCGAGGTGGTCTTCAACACCTCCATGGTGGGGTACCAGGAGATCGTCTCCGACCCCTCCTACACCGACCAGGCGGTGGTGATGACCTACCCCCTTATCGGCAACTACGGCATCACCGACGAGGACTTCGAGACCAGGACCCCCACCATCGGGGCCCTGGTGGTGAGCGAATACAACGACCTGCCCTCCAACTTCCGCTGCACCAAAACCCTCTCCGAGATTTTGGAGGAGCACGGCATCCCCGGCATCGAGGGCATCGATACCCGCAGGCTCACCCGGAGCATCCGGGACCTGGGGAGCCGCCGGGCCCTCCTCACCGGGATGGATACCACTGCGGAGGCGGGGGTGGCGCGGATCCAGGCCGCCCCGGTCCGCCGGGACGCCGTCAGCCGGGTGAGCTGCCGCAAGCGGTGGTACTCCCGGACGCCGGACCACCTCTACAACGTGGCCGCCATCGACTGCGGCATCAAGCTGAACATCATCCGCTCCCTAAACGCCCGGGGCTGCAACGTGGCGGTGCTGCCCTGGAGCGCCGGCGCCGGGGCGGTGCTGGAGACCAAGCCGGACGGCCTCTTCCTCTCCAACGGCCCCGGGGACCCGGAGGACGCCGCCCCGGTGATCCAGCTGGTAAAGGAGCTGCGGGGGCAGCTGCCCATCTTCGGCATCTGCCTGGGGCACCAGATTATCTCCCTGGCCTACGGCGGGCGGACCTATAAGCTTAAGTTCGGCCACCGGGGGGGCAACCACCCGGTCAAAAACCTCCTCACCGGCCGGGTGGAGATCACCTCCCAAAACCACAGCTACGCCGTGGACGCCCGCTCCCTGTGGGGGACGGGGCTGGAGCTGACCCACCAGAACCTCCTGGACGACACGGTGGAGGGGGTGCGCTGCCTGCGGGACCGGGTTTTCTCGGTGCAGTACCACCCGGAAAGCGCCCCCGGCCCCCAGGACAGCGGCTACCTCTTTGACCAGTTTATCGCCCTGATGGCGGCAGAAAAGAAGGAAAGGAGGGGGATCCCCTATGCCCAAAAGAGCTGACCTGAAAAAGATTATGGTCATCGGCAGCGGCCCCATCGTCATCGGCCAGGCGGCAGAGTTCGATTACGCCGGCACCCAGGCCTGCCTGGCCCTGAAGGAGGAGGGCTACGAGGTGGTGCTGGCCAACTCCAACCCCGCCACCATCATGACCGACCGGGCCATCGCCGACCGCATTTATATGGAACCCCTCACCCTGGAGTACGTGGCCAAGATCATCCGCCACGAGCGCCCCGACGCCATCGTCCCCGGCATTGGGGGCCAGACCGGCCTGAACCTGGCCATGCAGCTGGAAAAAAAGGGGGTGCTGCGGGAGTGCCAGGTGGAGCTGCTGGGCACCTCCTCCGCCAGCATCGAGCGGGCCGAGGACCGGGAGCTCTTTAAGCAGCTCTGCCAGGAGATCGGCGAGCCGGTCTGCCCCTCGGAGATCGCCACCTCCATCCCCGAGGCCGAGGCCGCGGCCCAGCGGATCGGCTACCCGGTGGTGCTGCGCCCCGCCTTTACCCTGGGGGGCACCGGGGGCGGCTTTGCCGATACCCCCGAGGAGCTGCGGGAGCTGATGAAAAACGCCCTCAAGCTCTCCCCGGTCCACCAGGTGCTGGTGGAAAAGAGCATCAAGGGCTACAAGGAGATCGAGTACGAGGTGATGCGGGACAAAAACGACACCGCCATCGCCATCTGCAACATGGAAAACCTGGACCCGGTGGGCATCCACACCGGGGATTCCATTGTGGTCTGCCCCAGCCAGACGCTGACCAACAAGGAGTACCACCTGCTGCGGGACAGCGCCCTGCGGATCATCCGGGCCCTGCGGATCGAGGGGGGCTGCAACGTCCAGTTCGCCCTGGACCCCCAGTCCTTCCGGTACTATGTCATCGAGGTCAACCCCCGGGTGTCCCGGTCCTCCGCCCTGGCCAGCAAGGCCAGCGGCTACCCCATCGCCCGTGTCTCGGCCAAGATCGCCGTGGGGATGACCCTGGACGAGATCCGCATCGCCAACACCCCCGCCAGCTTCGAGCCCGCTTTGGATTACGTCGTCACCAAGCTCCCCCGCTTCCCCTTTGATAAATTCGCCGACGCCAGCAACCGCCTTTCCACCCAGATGAAGGCCACCGGCGAGGTGATGAGCGTGGGGCGCACCATCGAGGAAAGCCTCCTGAAGGGCATCCGCTCCCTGGAGATCGGCGTCTGCCACCTGCACATGAAGAAGTTTGACAACGTGGAGACGGACCAGCTTTACCGCTACATCCAGGAGGGCACCGACGACCGCATCTACGCCATCGGGGAGCTGCTGCGCCGGGGGGCCGATACCGAGACCATCAGCCAGCTGACCAGGATCGACCTGCTGTTTGTGGAAAAGCTGCGGCACATCGTCCAGCTGGAGCGGGAGCTGGCCGCCGCCCCCTTTGACCGGGAGGCGCTGCTGCTGGCCAAGCAGTACGGCTTCTGCGACCAGGCGGTGGCCGGCCTGTGGCAGACCACCGAGGACGAGGTTTGGGCCATGCGGCAGCGGGAGGGCATCCTGCCGGACTACAAGATGATCGACACCTGCGCCTCCGAGTTCCAGTCCTATGTCCCCTACTTCTACTCCACCTACGCCGGGGAGAACGAATCGGTGGTGACGGACAAACCCAAGATCATCGTCCTGGGCTCCGGCCCCATCCGCATCGGCCAGGGGGTGGAGTTCGATTACTCCACCGTCCACGCCGTCATGACCATCAAGGCCAGCGGCTACGAGGCCATCATCATCAACAACAACCCGGAGACGGTATCCACCGACTACACCTGCTCCGATAAGCTCTACTTTGAGCCGCTGACGGTGGAGGACGTCTGCAACATCGTCCGGCTGGAAAAGCCCTTGGGTGTCATCACCTCCCTGGGGGGCCAGACCGCCATCAACCTGGCCGAGCCCCTCCGCCGCCGGGGGGTGCCCCTTATCGGCACCGGTTGCGACGCCATCGAGCGGGCCGAAAACCGGGACGCCTTTGAAAAGGTGCTCCACACCCTCCAGATCCCCCAGCCCCAGGGCCGGGCCGTCACCCGCATCGAGGACGGGGTGGCCGCCGCCCGGGAGATCGGCTACCCGGTGCTGGTGCGCCCCTCCTTTGTCCTGGGGGGCCGGGCCATGCAGATCGTGGCAAACGAGGGCCAGCTGCGCCAGTACCTGAAAACCGCGGTGGAGATTGACGAGGACCGGCCGGTGCTGGTGGACAAGTACGTGGTGGGCCGGGAGGTGGAGGTGGACGCCGTCTGCGACGGGGAGTCGGTCTTTGTCCCCGGCATCATGGAGCTTGTGGAGCGCACCGGCATCCACTCCGGGGATTCCATCAGCGTCTACCCCGCCTTCACCCTCTCCCAGCCGGTGCGGGACACCATCCTGGATTACACCAAGCGCCTGGGGCTGGGCATCGGCATCCGGGGGCTCTACAACATCCAGTTTATCGTGGACCAGCAGGACCGGGTTTACATCATCGAGGTAAACCCCCGCTCCTCCCGCACCGTCCCCTTCCTCTCCAAGGCCACCGGCTACAGCCTGGCGGATATCGGCACCCGGGTTATCCTGGGGGAAAGCCTCCGGGACCAGGGCATCACCCGGCTTTACCCCGGGGATAAGGACAAGTGGTACGTCAAGGTGCCGGCCTTCTCCTTCGGCAAGCTCCGGGGGATGGACGCCTACCTCTCCCCCGAGATGAAGTCCACCGGCGAGGCCATCGGCTACGACCGGCGGCTGAACCGGGCCCTCTACAAGGCCCTGCAGGCCAGCGGGATGCAGGTGGTAAACTACGGCACCCTCTTTGTCACGGTGGCCGACCGGGACAAGGAGGAGGCCCTGCCCCTCATCCGCCGCTTCTACCACATGGGCTTTAACATCGAGGCCACCAGCGGCACCGCCGCCTTTCTGCGGAAAAACGGCATCCGCACCCGGGTCAAACGGAAGATCAGCGAGCAGAGCGAGGAGATCTTCGATTCCATCCGCCAGGGGTACGTGGGCTATGTCATCAACACCCGAGACTACAGCTCCGGCGGCGCCACCGAAAGCGACGGCCTCCTCATCCGCCGGTGCGCGGTGGAAAACGGCGTCACCATCTTTACCGCCCTGGATACCGTCCGGGTGCTGCTGGATGTGTTGGAGGAGATCACCATGGAAATCTCCACCATCGACGGATAAGGAGGGAACGGGATGAAACAGGTATGGTACACCGTCCGGGAGAACGTCCCGGTGACGGGGGAGGTGTGGCGGATGGTGCTTGCCGGGGACACTGGCGCCATCACCGCCCCGGGGCAGTTTTTGAACCTTGCCGTCCCCGGCTTTACCCTGCGGCGGCCCATCTCGGTCTGCGACTGGGACGGGGAGAGCGTCACCCTCCTTTACAAGGTGGTGGGCCGGGGCACCCAGGCCATGACCGCCCAAAAAGCGGGGGACCGGGTAGACGCCCTTGCCGGGCTGGGCAACGGCTTTGATACCGCCCGGAGCGGCCGGCGGCCCCTCCTTGTGGGGGGCGGGGTGGGGACGCCCCCCCTCTACGGCCTCTGCCGGATGCTGCGGCAGCAGGGCAAGGAGCCCATCGTCCTGCTGGGCTTCCGCACCGCCGCCGAGGCGCTGCTTACCCGGGAATTCGCCGCCCTGGGGGCGGAGGTGCAAATCGCCACCGAGGACGGCACCGCCGGGACCAGGGGCTTTGTCACCGGCCCCATGGCGGGGCTGGACTACAGCTACCTTTACGCCTGCGGGCCGCTGCCCATGCTGCGGGCGGTGGACAAGGCGGCAAAGACCGACGGCCAGCTGAGCTTTGAGGAGCGGATGGGCTGCGGCTTTGGGGCCTGCATGGGGTGCAGCTGGAGGACCAAAAACGGCAGCAAGCGGATCTGCAAGGACGGCCCGGTGCTGGAAAGGAGTGAGCTTTTGTGGGAAGAACAGCAGTAACCCTTTCCGGCTGGGAGCTGGACAACCCGGTGATCCCGGCCAGCGGCACCTTTGGGTACGGCAAGGAGTTTGCCGAGGCCTACGACATCAACTGCCTGGGGACCTTTTCCTTTAAGGGCACCACCCTAAAGCCCCGGTTTGGCAACCCCACCCCCCGTATCGCCGAATGCGGGGCGGGGCTCATCAACTCGGTGGGGCTGCAAAACCCCGGGGTGGACCACGTGCTGGCGGTGGAGCTGCCGGAGCTGGCGGGGTTCTTCCACAAAAAGGTCATCGCCAACGTGGGGGGCTTTTCGGTGGAGGAGTACGCCGAGGCCTGCCGGCGGCTGGACGGGGCGGAACAGGTGGGCATCCTGGAGGTGAACATCAGCTGCCCCAACGTGGACCACGGCGGCATGAGCTTTGGGGTGAGCCCGGAGGCCGCCGCCCAGGTGACGCGGGCGGTAAAGGCAGTGACCACCAAGCCGGTCTACATCAAGCTCAGCCCCAACGTCACCGACATCGTCCCCATCGCCAGGGCCTGCCAGGAGGCGGGGGCGGACGGCCTCTCCCTCATCAACACCCTGATGGGGATGCGGATCGACCCCCGGACCCGCCGGCCGGTAATCGCCAACCGGATGGGGGGGTACTCCGGGGCGGGGATCTTCCCGGTGGCGGTGCGGATGGTGTACCAGGTCTACGAGGCGGTGTCCATCCCCATCATCGGGATGGGTGGCGTCCAAACCGCCGAGGAGGTCATCGAGATGATGCTGGCGGGGGCCGCGGCGGTGCAGGTGGGGACGGCAAACCTCATCGACCCCTGGGCCTGCAAGGGGATCATCGAGGAGCTGCCCCGGGCGATGGACCGGTACGGGATAGAATCGTTACAAAAGATTACAGGAGGTGCGCATCATGGGTAAGGACGTTATTGTAGCCTGCGACTTTGCCAGCGGGCGGGAGGCCCTGGCCTTTTTGGACCGGTTTGCCGGGGAGGAACGCAAGCCCTTTGTCAAGATCGGGATGGAGCTGTTTTACGCCGAGGGGCCGCAGATTGTCCGGGAGATCAAGGGCCGGGGGCACCAGATCTTCCTGGACCTGAAGCTCCACGACATCCCCAACACGGTGATGAAGGCCATGCGGGTGCTCTCCGGGCTGGAGGTGGACCTGGTGAACCTCCACGCGGCGGGGACGGTGGCCATGATGGAGGCGGCGCTGGCGGGGCTGACCCGGGCCGACGGCACCCGGCCGCTGCTCATCGCGGTGACGCAGCTTACCTCCACCGACCAGCACAGCATGGAGGAGGACCTGCTCATCCGGGAGCCCATCGACCAGGTGGTGATGCACTACGCCCGGCGGGCCAAGGCGGCGGGGCTGGACGGGGTGGTCTGCTCCCCCCTGGAATCCGGCAAGGTCAAGGAGGCCTGCGGGGCGGGGTTCCTCACCGTGACGCCGGGGGTGCGGTTTGCCGACGGGGACGCGGGGGACCAAAAGCGGGTGATGACCCCCGCCCAGGCCAAGGAGATTGGCTCGGACTACATTGTGGTGGGGCGGCCCATCACCGGGGCAGCGGACCCCATTGCGGCCTACCGCCGGTGCGTGGCGGAGTTTGTAGGTTAACAGGAGGTAACAGGCTATGACAGAATTACAGAAAACCATCGCCAAGGACCTGCTCTCCATCCGGGCGGTCTTCTTCCGCCCCAGCGAGCCCTTTACCTGGGCCAGCGGCATCAAAAGCCCGGTGTACTGCGACAACCGCCTCACCCTCTCCGCCCCGGCGGTACGGCTGGATGTGGAAAACGGCCTGGCGGAGCTGATCCGCGCCCACTACCCCCAGGCGGAGGCGCTGATGGGCACCTCCACCGCCGGCATCGCCCACGCCGCCATCACCGCCCACCTCATGGGCCTGCCCATGGGGTACGTCCGGTCCGGCGCCAAGGACCACGGCCGCCAGAACCAGATCGAGGGCCGGCTTGAGCCGGGCCAGCGGGTGGTGGTGGTGGAGGACCTGATCTCCACCGGGGGCAGCGTCATCGAGGTGGTCAACGTCCTGCGGGAGGCGGGGGCCCAGGTGCTGGGCATCGCCAGCATCTTCACCTACGGGATGGAAAAGGGGCTGCGGCGGCTGGCGGAGGCGGGGGTGGAAAACCACAGCCTCACCAACTTTGACGTCATCGCCCAAATCGCCGCCGAGGAAAGCTACATCCGCCCCCGGGACGTGGCCCGGCTCATCGCCTTCCGGGATAACCCCAGCGACGAAAGCTGGATTGGCAAAGGGGAGTAAGGAGGGAAAGCCGATGCGCCATCTGCTAAGCATTCTGGACCTGACGGTGGAGGAGATTGACAGCATGATCTCCACCGCCCAGGATATCCTGGACCACCCGGAGCGCTACCGGGAGGCCTGCCGGGACAAAATCCTGGCCACCCTCTTCTTCGAGCCCTCCACCCGCACCCGGCTCAGCTTTGAATCGGCCATGCTGGGGCTGGGGGGGCGGGTGCTGGGCTTTTCCGACGCCTCCTCCAGCTCCACCCGCAAGGGGGAGAGCGTCGCCGACACTATCTCGGTGGTCAGCGGCTACGCCGATATCATCGCCATGCGCCACCCCAAGGAGGGGGCCCCCCTGGTGGCCTCCCAGCACACCCGGGTGCCGGTGATCAACGCCGGGGACGGGGGGCACCACCACCCCACCCAAACCCTCACCGACCTGCTGACCATCCGGCGGGAGACGGGCCGCTTTGAGGACCTCACCATCGGCCTCTGCGGCGACCTGAAGTTTGGCCGGACGGTCCACTCCCTCATCGAGGCCATGTCCCGGTACCGGGGGGTGCGGTTCGTCCTCATCTCCCCCCGGGAGCTGGCCCTGCCCCCCCTGATGGTGGAGGAGCTGGCGGAACAGGGCATCCCCTGCACCCAGTGCCAGTCGCTGGAGGAGCAGATGGGGGCGCTGGACATCCTGTACATGACCCGCATCCAGCGGGAGCGGTTTTCCAGCGAGGAGGAGTACCAGCGGCTGAAGGACAGCTACATCCTGACACCGGATAAGCTTGCCGGGGCCAAGGAGGGGATGATGATCCTGCACCCCCTGCCCCGGGTAAACGAGATCGACCCCCGGGTGGACGACGACCCCCGGGCGGCCTACTTCCGCCAGGCCTATTACGGCCGGTACATCCGGATGGCCCTGATCCTCCATCTGCTGGGCCAGGCGGAGGGCACGGCCGTTACCCCGGACAAGGGGCGGCCCCGCTACCCCCAAAACCAGCTCCCCGGGGCGGTGTGCGGCAACCCCCACTGCATCACCACCATCGAGCAGGGGCTGGAGCAGCGCTTTTTGCGGGACGGCAAAACCGGGGAGTACCGCTGCCTTTACTGCGAGAGCAAGGCGGAATAGCCAGGGCGAGCGGGAATCTCCCCCTTCCCCGCCTAACCAGCCTGTATATCACAAAACCCACCGCGGCCCGGGGCGGCAGCTCCCGCCCCGGGCGCGCAAAAAGGCCTGCTTTGGTCCTCCAACCAAAGCAGGCCTTTTTCTTGTGCATCTTTCCGGTACCGGGGGCAGGCTCCCCTGCTCCGGTTACTTGGGCTCCCCGCCGGCGGGATCCTCCGCGCGCTCCAGCGCTTTGGCCAGCTCCTCCCGGTGGACCTTCTGGCGCTTGATGACCTTCTGCCGGCTGAACTCCTCCCGCTCCTTCTCCTCCAGGGCGTCAGAAATGAACTTGCTGGAAAACTCGAAGTTGGGGATAATGATGTTCTTAAGGGCGTTGGCCCGGCTCTGGGTCTTTTTGATGGCGTTGGCCAGCCGGTAGATGCTGTTTTCCACCTCGGCCAGCCGGGCGGTCATCAGCTTTACCTTGTGGAAGCAGAGGTAGGCCACGTCCAGCTGGGAGTTGGTGCCGTAGAGGCCGTATGTCACCTCCGGGTCCTCCGGGGCGTCCAGGGCCACGGTGGGCAGCTCCACCCCCATCACGCTGCGGTACTGGATGCTGAGGCCGTTTTCGATGGGGATGCCGTTTTCGATGTCCTCGATCACCCCCAGGGTGATGTTGGCCCGCTGCAGGGCGATGTAGGCCCGGGCGTAGGTGGCGCTGATCTGTCCCCGGAGCTTTTTGGCGCTGTCGATCATGGTCATCAGCTCCCGGATGAGGATGTTGCGCTTGCGGTCCAGCAGGTCGAAGCCCATCCGGGCCAGCTGGAGGGACTTCCGGACGTTGATGAGGTTGCCCTTGGTGGGGAAGATATTCTCGGTCCGCATACTCCGCTCCTCCTCCCCTTAGCCCTTGAACATCTTGGCCCGGTCCGGGTTGTAGTGCTTTTCCAGCATCTCCTTGTCCACCCGGTCCAGCTCCTCCATGGGCAGCATGGAAAGGAGGTCCCACCCCAGCTCCAGTGTCTGGTCGATGGTGCGGTTCTCGTCCTCCCCCTGGCCCAGGAAGTGCTCCTCGAACTTCTGCCCAAAGCGCAGGTACTCCTTATCGATGGGGGAAAGCTCCTCCTCGCCGATGACCGAGGCCAGGCTGCGGGCGTCCTGCACCTTGGCGTAGCAGGCAAAGAGCTGGTTGCTGACGGCGCTGTGGTCCACCCGGGTGTACCCCTCGCCGATGCCGTCCTTCATCAGGCGGGAAAGGCTGGGCAGCACCGAGATGGGGGGATACACCCCCATCAGGTCCAGGCCCCGGTCCAGCACGATCTGCCCCTCGGTGATGTACCCCGTAAGGTCCGGCACCGGGTGGGTGATGTCGTCGTTGGGCATGGTGAGGATGGGGATCTGTGTCACCGAGCCGTTGTGGCCGTTGATCACCCCCGCCCTCTCGTAGAGGGAGGCCAGGTCGGAGTAGAGGTAGCCGGGGTAGCCTTTCCGGCCGGGGATCTCCCCCTTGGAGGAGGAGAACTCCCGCAGCGCCTCGGCGTAGGAGGTCATATCGGTGAGGATGACCAGCACGTGCATATCCTGCTCAAAGGCCAGGTATTCCGCCACCGTCAGGGCGCAGCGGGGGGTCAGGATACGCTCGATGATGGGGTCGTTGCTGAGGTTGAGGAACATGACCACGTTTTTCATCACGCCGCTGGTCTCAAAGGAGGAGCGGAAGTAATCGGCCACGTCGTTTTTAACACCCATGGCGGCAAAGACGACGCAGAACTTGGAATCCGGGTCCTCCTGGCCGTCCTTGGTGATCCGGGACTGGCGGACAATCTGCACCGCCAGCTTGTTGTGGTTCATGCCGGAGCCGGAGAAGATGGGCAGCTTCTGCCCCCGGATCAGGGTCATCAGGGCGTCGATGGAGGAGATGCCGGTGCGGATATAGTTGCGGGGGTAGGTACGGGACACCGGGTTGATGGGCTGGCCGTTGATGTCCCGGTGGACCTCGGCGAAGACCTCCCCCAGCCCGTCGATGGGCTTGCCGCTGCCGCTGAAGACGCGGCCCAGCACCTCCGGGGAAAGGGCCATCTCCATGGGGTGGCCCAGCAGCCGGGTGCGGGTGTTGGTGAGGGAGAGGCCGGTGGTGCCCTCAAACACCTGGATCACCGCCTTGTCCCCCTCCAGGCTGACGATACGCCCGTCCCGGATGGAGCCGTCCTCCAGCTCCAGGTGGACCATCTCCTCAAAGCTGGCGTCCTGGACATGGTCCAGCACCACCAGAGGGCCATTGATCTCCTTGAGTCCTACAAACTGAATGCTCATCGCGTTTGGCCCTCCTTCCTTATTCCTGGGCCCCGGCGGCGTCCTTGCCCTCCGGGACATACACCTTGGCCAGGTTCAGCTCGATATCCCGCTTGTACTGGTCAAACAGCTCCAGCTTGTCGTTGGGGATGTCGTACTTCATCTTGACGATTTTATCAAACAGGCCGGTCTCCAAAATGCTGCTGATGGGGGCGCCCCGGCCCACCAGCTCCTTGGATTTGTCGTAGAGGTAAAGGACCAGGTCCATCATCTTCAGCTGCTTTTCCAGCGAGACATAGGTGTCGTCCTTGTGGTAGGCGTTCTGCTGCAAAATGCCCACCCGGATCACCCGGCAGGTTTCGATGACCAGCTTCTGGTCATCGGGGAGGACGTCGGCGCCGATGAGCTTGACGATCTCCATCAGCTTCTCCTCCTCGTGAAGGAGGGTGACAAGCCGCTGCCGCTTGCGGGAGAAGGCGGGGTCCACGTTCTCCCGGTACCAGGGGCGCAGGTCGTCCAGGTACTCGCTGTAGCTGGTAATCCAGTTGATGGCCGGGTAGTGCCGGGCGTAGGCCAGGGACTTATCCAATGCCCAGAAGCACCGGACAAACCGCTTGGTGTTTTGGGTGACAGGCTCCGAAAAGTCGGAGCCCTGGGGGCTGACGGCCCCGATGATGGTGACAGAGCCCTCCGCCCCGGCAAGGGTGTTCATATACCCGGCGCGCTCGTAGAAGCCGGAAAGGCGGCTGGGCAGGTAGGCGGGGAAGCCCTCCTCGGCGGGCATCTCCTCCAGCCGGCCGCTGATCTCCCGCAGGGCCTCGGCCCAGCGGCTGGTGGAATCCGCCATAATGGCCACGTGGTAGCCCATATCGCGGTAGTATTCCGCCAGGGTAATGCCGGTGTAGATGGACGCCTCCCGGGCGGCCACCGGCATATTGGAGGTGTTGGCGATAAGCACCGTGCGGTCGGTAAGGGCCTTGCCGGACTTGGGGTCGATCAGGTGGCTGAACTCCTCCAGCACCTGGGTCATCTCGTTGCCGCGCTCGCCGCAGCCGATGTAGACGATGAGGTCGGCGTCGCACCACTTGGCCAGCTGGTGCTGGGTCATGGTTTTGCCGGTGCCAAAGCCCCCGGGCACCGCCGCCGTCCCCCCCTTGGCGATGGGGAACAGGGTATCGATGACCCGCTGGCCGGTGATGAGGGGCCGGGTGATGGGCATCCGCTGGGCCACCGGCCGGGCGGCGCGGATGGGCCACTTTTGGGTAAGGGTAAGGGTGTGCTCCTTCCCCTCCCCGTCGGTGAGCTTCACCAGGGGGGCATCGATGTTGTACCGCCCGTCCGGGGCTGTCCAGCTGACGGTGCCGGAAAGCTCCGGGTGGAGCAGCGCCTTGTGGGTGATCAGGCTGGTCTCGGGGCAGGAGGCAAAGGGCTGTCCGCCCCGCAGCTGGTCCCCGGGCTTTACCAGCACCGTGACATCCCAAAGCTTCTCTCGGTCCAGGGCGGAGACGTCCCCGCCCTCCGAGATAAAGGCGCCGGAGAGGGCCTCCATCTCCCGCAGGGGGCGCTGGATGCCGTCAAAGATATTGGAGAGGATGCCCGGGGCCAGGGTGGCGCAGATGGGGGAGCCCGTGGGCTCCACCGGCTCCCCGGGGCGCAGCCCGGTGGTGCTTTCGTACACCTGGATGGTGGTACTGCTGTCGCTGATGGAGATAACCTCTCCCACCAGCCGCTTTTCCCCTACCAGCACCATTTCCTGCATCGAAAAATCCCGGGAGTCCCGGACCGTTACCACCGGCCCGTTAATGGAAAAGATGACGTTATGATTCACGATACACCGCCGTTTCCCCGCGCTTCTTCTGCGAAACGCGGCAAATTCATTGGTTGTCTCTATGTCGGGGGTATTTCGCCCGCTGTGGCGGGCGACCAGGGCGCTGCCCTGGACCTGCAAGCCTTTGAAAAGGCTTGACCGAAACTTTTGCGCCCTTCGGGGTGGTGGGCGGCACCCCCTGCTAAGTGCGGAAGCAGCATCGCCCGAACACTCTTAAAATCGTTTTTTATTGATCCCTTTGCAGCCGCTTCCGCACCGGCGGCAGCGTGGCCCACCGGCCAATCTGCCGGAGTCCAGAGGGGCGCTTGCCCCTCTGGTGGGAGATGCAAGAGGGCGACGCCCTCTTGCCCGCCGGAGGCAAAATCCCCCACCCACCCATAATCAGGTGATAGTCAGCCCCGAGTTGGAGTAGAACCAGGGCTTCTGGTCCTCCAGCCGGCTGTCCAGCGTCTCGTCCATAAAGATACCGGAGGACTGGTTCATCACCTTAATGCCCCCGATCTTGATGGCCTCGTCCGCCAGGATCCGGACGTTTTTGCCAAAGTGCCCGCCGATCTTGGCCGCCAGATGGTAGTCCTCCCGGCGTACCATGACCACGGTGCCCTCCAGGGGGCAGCGCGCCCCCAGCTCCCCGGCAATCTCCTCCATCAGCTGGTGGTAGGCCGGGGTGTGGGTAAACTCCAAAAGCCGGCGCCTTACCTGCTCAAATACCGCCCGGGTAATCTCCTCCCGGCGCAGCAGTAGGTCCTGGCGCTCCTTGCTTTCCTTTTGGGACACGCTGCGGGTGGCGCTGGTGTGGATGTCCGCCACCTCGTCCTGGATGCGGCTGTAAAGCTCCTGGAGCACATCCGACTCCGCCTTCTTCATGGCGGCGTCCTTGTATTCCCAGGCCTGGTCCAGCAGCTTTTGGGCCTCCGCCCCCGCCTGCTCCAGCACCGAGCGCTCGATCATCCCAAACCGTTCTTCTATCGTTGCCATGCTCTGCTAACACCCTCCTTCTTGTGGGAATGGGTCAGATGGAGATGCCCACCGCGTCCTTGACGTACTGGGTGATGGCGTCGGAAAGCTGCCCCGCCCCGTGGCGGTCAGTCACC
This sequence comes from Angelakisella sp., assembly GCA_022795575.1. Taxonomy (GTDB): domain Bacteria; phylum Bacillota; class Clostridia; order Oscillospirales; family Ruminococcaceae; genus Angelakisella. The sequence goes on from JAAWGY010000017.1 coordinate 15,955, forward strand.
TCCACAATCAGGGGGCGCTTGCGGTTGAGCTTGAGGTCGTAGACCAGCTCGGGGCAGAGGCCGATGAGGCGGTTGGTCATCAGCACCACGCCCACCTCCGGGTCGTCCATCACCCGCAGCAGCTCCCGCTCCACCTCTTCCGCCTCGTGGATCACCACGCCCTCAATACCCGCCAGCCGCATCCCCATCTTGGTATCGATGTTGTCGCTGAGGAGATAAAACTTCATTGGTTTGTTCCTCCTCCCGGATGGTCCTTACAGCTTATTGATGATCAGGATGGAGATCAGCAGGCCGTAGAGGGCGACGCCTTCGCCCAGGGCCACAAAGATCAGCGCCTTACCAAAGGCCTTGGGATCCTCCGAGAAGGCCCCGATGGCGGCGGGGGCGGCGGCGGCCACGGCGATACCGGCGCCTACGCAGGAAAAGCCGGTAACAAGGGCGGCGGCCAGATAGGCAAGGCCGGAGCCGACGGTCATGCCCGCCTCGGCGGCGGCAGCGGCAGCGGTGCCCTCCGCCAGGGTGACAAAGCCGCCCATGGGCAGGATGACCATCAGGGCGGCCACCCCAAAGAAGGCGCAGAGGTTAAAGATCACGGCGTGCTTGGCCCGCCGGCCGGTGGTAACTCCCTTGTAGATGGGGACCAGGGGCATCATCAGCATCAGCACTGCGGCCAGGGGGAGCAGAAAAAATGTCGCGTTCATATTCGGATACCTCCAAATGTAATTTTGTTTTTACAAAGCCGTTACGCGGCTTCCTGAACGGAATAATCCACCTCAGCGGGGAGGAAGGGCCTGCCCTCGCCGTCATAGAAGCGGCTGAAGATCTCGTAAAACTCCAGCCGGAGCACCTGGATGCCCACGATCAGCCCCTCCATGGCGGCCACAAAGAGGTTGCCCGCCACAATGACCACCGGGCTGGCGACGCCCCCCACCATACCCGCCAGGGTAAAGACCACAACCATCATGCCGGCGTGGACCAGCACAAAGGCGCCTACACGGAGGAAGGACATGGTGTTGGTAACAAAGCTCAGCAGCACCTCGAACATCTCAAAGAAATTCTCCACCACAAAGCCGCCAACCCCTTCGGGGAAGAGTTCCTTCTCCCCCCGGACCAGCCGCCCCAGAGGCTCCTTGGCAAACATCACCAGGAGGGGCAGCACCAGCAGCGGCAGGATGTACACCGGCGTCAGCACATTGAGCTGGAGCACCATGGTTGCCGCTACCGCAAAGAGCACCGACAGGTAGAAGACCAGGCCGGCCAGGCCGTTGTTGGAGAAGAACACCCGCTCCCAGTCCTTGCGCCGCAGCCCCAGCAGGATGTTGAAGCCGATGGATACAACGGTGATGACGGCGCCGATCCCCACCGCCGCCAGCAGCAGGAAGTTGGTGTAGCTCCCCTCCATCACCTGGATCAGGTGGGGGCGGCCAAAGATGGCCTGGTGCACCGGGATCAGCAGCTCCTCGAAGCCGAAGACCGAGCCGTAGAGGAAGCCGAAGACCATGGAGGAAAGGCCGATGCGGGACATGATGCCCCCGATGGCCATCCCCTTCTTCTTGTAAAGGAAGGCGCCCAGCAGGCTGACCAGCAGCCCCTGGCCCAGGTCCCCGAACATGATGCCGAAGAGGAGGATGTAGGTAGCCGCCACATAGGGGGTGGGGTCGATATCCTGGTAGGAGGGCAGGCCGTACATATCCACGAACATCTCAAAGGGCTTGACAAACCAGTTGTTCTTCAGCCGCACCGGCACCGTGATCCGGGGCTCCTCGGCGGGCTCCTTCAGGGTGACAGTCACCTTGTCCTCCAGGTCCTGGAAGGCAAGGGCAAACTTCTTGCTCTGCTTTTGGGGGACGCAGCCCATCACCACAAAGCCGCTCTTGACAAAGGCCGCCTTGTCCCGGAGCTCAAAGGCCTTGCCCAGCAGGCAGAGCTTGGCGTAGAGCTTCTGCACCCGCTCCCGCTCCCCCGCGGCAATCTCGGCGATCTTTCCCTTGATGCTCTCCAGCTCCCCCTCCTCCCGGGCCAGGTCCTTGCGGATAAACTCCAGGGCCTCCTGGGGGGTGCCGTGGACGTAATCCGGTACCCGGATCCGCTCGAAGTAGAGGGACTGGAACAGGCCGTCGATCTCCTGGGCGTCGGCGACAGCGCAGGTGTAAAGGCACCAGTTATAGGTGCTGTCCTGCCCAAAGGAGAAGAGGACAAAGGGCCGGTCGCTGTAGCTGCGCAGCTTTTGGTAGCTGTCCAGGGGCAGCCGCCCAAAGCGCACCTTGATGTACTTACAGGCGAAGAGGCTGTCAAAGTTCAGCTCCATGCTGGTAAAGTGCTCCAGCCGCCGCAGGGCGGTTTTGTGGGATTCGATCAGCTGCTCGGATCCCCGCTTTTTTGACAGGAGCTTTTTTAGCTTTTGGTCCAGCCCGCCGATGTAGCCCTGGAATTCCCCGTTGGGGATATCCAGGCCTTCAAAGCTGGCGCTGCCCAGATCTATGTCCGTTTCCGCGGCGATGGCGCTGAGCTTTTTGCCAAGGCCGGTGTAGGGGTTTTCCTCCTTCAGGGTGGTTATCCCGCCGGCGTACTCGCTGAAGCTCCCGGCGTTTTCCGGGTGGAAGACACCCGAATCGAGGCAGCGCAGCAGCACCTCGTCCAGCTGTGCCGCCTCCCCCCGGAGCATCACCAGGGACATTTTTTCAATGGACATAGACTTCACCACCTTTCTTGTTCGTCTATTGTAAATCGTTTTGCAGCCTTCTCAGAGCCTATTCAGGATCTCCCGGTGCGCCGAATTGGCAGGGATTTTTACGTCCTGCAAGGCAAAAAACCGCAGGAATACTTGCTGTATTGCAAGGTTTT